>NZ_JBHZOP010000020.1:0-111172 GCF_042787595.1 Stenotrophomonas sp. YIM B13575
CGGGTGGGCTGTGCAGGGGGCGCTGCAAGTACGTCCATGTAAGCTCGGTCGCCGCATCCATGCGGCTCACGCCCCTGCACAGCCCACCCGCCCGGCCTTGGACAATTTCCGTGCGCGTCCAGCCACGTAAAGAGAAAAGAAGAGCAGAAGCGGGTCGCTGCGCTCGGTGGAGCTGTGGGTTCAGCGCTGGGTGGCCAGGTGGTGGGCGACCAGGGCATTTGCGTGGCCATGGCCCAGCCCATGCTCGGATTTCAGGAAGCTGACCAGCTCCATGTGCTTCAGCCCCGGCCGTTTGGCCAGCAGCCCCAGCCAATGCGTCACCGGCTGCCCGTAGGTCTTCTCGATGGACGGAAAGTAGGACGCCGGGCCCTTGGGTTTGCTGTCGGTGCTCATGTGCTGCTCCCTGTTGTTTGGAAAGTACCCATTCGACGAACCACGGAACCACAAATCGACATGGCGGATTTACAAACCAGCACCGGCACAACCCGGCACCTATCCACGCATGGCGTGGATCTACGTGTCGACCAAGGTCGACACCTACCAACTGCCTCGGGAACCTGTCGACGGCGGGCGCCGGGCGCAGCCCGGCCGTATCATCCCCCTCATGCCGCGTGAAAACCTCAACGACCTGCAAGCCTTCGTCCACGTCGCCCGCGAAGGCAGCTTCACCAAGGCCGCCGCCCAGCTGGGCGTGTCCCAGTCCGCCCTCAGCCATGCCATGCGTGGGCTGGAAGAACGGCTGGGCGTGCGCCTGCTGACCCGCACCACCCGCAGCGTCGCCACCACCGAGGCCGGTGCCCGTCTGCTGGAGACCCTGGCCCCGCGCCTGGCCGAGATCGAAGACGAACTGGCCGCACTGGCCGAATATCGCGAGCGACCCGCAGGTACCATCCGCATCAATGCCACCGGCCACGCCGCCGAATACCTGGCCTGGCCAAGGCTGGCGCCGCTGCTGCAGCAGTACCCGGACCTGAAGGTCGAGCTGACCACCGATTACGGCCTGGCCGACATCGTCGCCGAGCGCTATGACATCGGCATCCGTCTCGGTGAGCGCCTGGCACGCGACATGGTGGCGCTGCCGATCAGCCCGCCGCTGCGCATGCGCGTGGTGGGCGCGCCGTCGTACTTCCGCCAGCACGTGGCGCCGGTGCACCCGCACGATCTGGCCGGGCACAACTGCATCACCCTGCGCCTGCCCACCCATGGCGGCCTGATGCCGTGGGATTTCGGCCAGGACGGCAACGAGCTGAGCATCCGCGTCTCTGGTCAGTGGACCTTCAACACCATGGGCATGACGCGGGCGGCAGCGCTGGCTGGCAGTGGCCTGGCCTGGCTGCCCGAGGACCAGGTGCAGGCGGCCCTGCAGGAGGGCCGCCTGCAATCCACACTGGATGACTGGTGCCCGCACTTCGACGGCTATTACGCGTACTACCCGTCGCGCCGGCATGTCACCGTGGCGATGCGCACCGTGCTTGATGCGCTGCGCGGGCCGATGATGGATTGAGGAGTGCGGACCAACGGTCCGCACCCACCACAGGCCGAGAGTCCGCACCCACCACAGGCCGAGAGTCCGCACCCACCGCAGAACGCACCCACTGCGATCAGCCCTTGGCCTGTGCCGCACGCTGCGCGTTGTAGCGCTCGCCGACGATGGCGATCTCCTGCAGCGTCTGCGCGATACGCTCCAGCTCGGCCGGCGACAACTGCAGGTCGGCGGCAGCCAGATTCTCTTCCAGGCGATGGATCTTGGTCGTACCCGGAATCGGCACGATCCAGGGCGCCTGCGCCAGCAGCCAGGCCAGCGCGACCTGTGCCGGGGTGGCACCCCGCGCCGCCGCGATCGTGGTGATGCGGTCAACCAGCGCTTGATTGGCCCGACGCGCTTCCACTTCGAAACGTGGCACGGTATTGCGGAAATCGTTGTCGGCGAAGGTGGTGTCGGCGTTGATCGCGCCGGTCAGGAAGCCGCGACCCAGCGGACTGAACGGGACGAAGCCGATGCCCAGTTCCTGCAGCGCCGGCAGCAGTTCGCGCTCCGGCTCGCGCCACCACAGCGAGTACTCGCTCTGCACTGCGGCCACCGGTTGCACGGCATGGGCGCGACGCACCGTGGCGGCACTGGCTTCGGACAAGCCGAAGTGGCGCACTTTGCCCTCAGCGATCAGGTCACGCACGGTACCGGCGACGTCCTCGATCGGCACGTTCGGATCTACACGGTGCTGGTAGAACAGGTCGATATGGTCCGTGCGCAGGCGCTTGAGGCTGGCTTCGGCCACTGCGCGGATGTTCTCCGGGCGACTGTCCAGGCCTGTGTCGACCTGTGCGTCCTTGAAGCCGAACTTGGTGGCGATCACCAGCTTGTCGCGGTGCGGTGCCAGCGCTTTGCCGAGCAGATCTTCGTTGGTATACGGCCCATAGACTTCGGCGGTGTCGAAGAAGGTCACCCCGCGTTCGACCGCCGCATGCAGCAGGGCGATGCCCTGGCTCTGCTCGACGGCGGGACCATAGCCGTGGCTCAGGCCCATGCAGCCCAGGCCCAGGGCGGAGACTTTCAGGCCGCTGCGGCCGAGTTCACGTGTCTGCATCGTCGTGCTCCAGTAGGGGAGCGATGACGATACGCCTGCAGGGCCGGCGGATTGAACGACCTGGATGGCAGTCGGTCATGACTGGATTTCATGAATGCCGTTCTGCCACACACAATCCGGCATCCGCTGGTCGAGGTACCTACGCGACCTTGGACGGCAGCTGATAACGCACTTTGGTGCCCTCCAGCGTGATCCATTTTTTCTGTTGGAGTTGCTGAATGAGCGCAGTGACATCCTTTGCCGGCAGTGCTTTCTGAAACAGGCTGTGGATCGCACAGGTGAGCGACTTCATTGAAGCCGGCCGCGCCTTGCCCTGCTTCACCAACACCGCATGTACGCGCTGCAGACGCGCATCGACGCCCAGTGCTGGCGGCTTGGGCTTCGATACGATCGGCGCCGGAGCCTTGGCCGGAGCCCGCTGCGTGCCACGGAGCATCGGCAGATCGGCCACGGAAGCGCACCGCAAGACGTTGAGATGACGCGATTGCAGGTGCGCAACCAGCGGATCGAAGCCGGTGTCCCTCGAAACGATCTGGAAGAAGGCGCTGGGATCGGCTGCCGCCATTTCGCCAATGTAGAAGGCTATATGGAAATCCAGCGCGTTGGACCCGCTCCCATTGCAACGCACATAGCGGCCGTTGCTGCCCAATGCCTGGACTGCCTCGGCGACATCCATGCTGATCCGCGACTGCGATGCGCCAACAAAAATCAGCACGGTGAAACCAGGGGCAACCAACTCTCTGAGAGACGGAGGCTGCACATTCTCGTAATCGATGAGGACAACATTGCGAGCAAGCGGCATATCCATATGCACCCCATTTACGAGAGTCAACCAGCGGCAGCGGCCCCTCACCGGACCTCTGAAATCTCCACCCCGTCCAGCCCCTGTGACAGGGTGCGGGCATCGCCGCCCTGGCTGAGCTTGATGCGCAGGCGCACTTCGTTCTGCGAATCGGCGTAGCGCAGTGCGTCCTCGTAGCTGATCTCACCGGCCTGGTACAGCTCGAACAGGCTCTGGTCGAAGGTCTTCATGCCGAGCTGGACCGAATCCTTCATCAGCTCCTTCAACTTGTGGATCTCGCCGTCGCGGATGTAGTCCTGCACCAGCGGCGTGCCCAGCAGGATCTCCATCGCGACCTTGCGCGAGCGGCCATCCGGCGACGGAATCAACTGCTGCGCGACCACGCCCTTGAGGTTCAGCGACAGATCCATCAGCAGCTGGTTGCGGCGATCTTCCGGGAAGAAGTTGACGATGCGGTCCATCGCCTGGTTGGCGTTGTTGGCGTGCAGTGTGCACAGCACCAGGTGACCGGTTTCGGCGAAGGCGATGGCGTGGTCCATGCCCTCGCGGGTACGCACCTCGCCGATCATGATCACGTCCGGGGCCTGGCGCAGGGTGTTCTTCAGCGCGGCTTCCCAGCTGTCGGTATCGATGCCGACTTCGCGCTGGGTGATGATGCAGCCCTCGTGCTTGTGCACGAATTCGATCGGGTCTTCGATGGTAATGATGTGCCCGGTCGAATTCTGGTTGCGGTAGCCGATCATCGCGGCCAGCGACGTGGATTTACCGGTACCGGTAGCGCCGACGAACAGGATGATGCCGCGCTTGGTCATCGCCAGCGTCTTGATGATCGGCGGCAGGCTCAACTCCTCCACGGTCGGGATGCGCGTCTCGATGCGACGCAGCACCATGCCGACCTGGTTGCGCTGGTAGAAGCAGCTCACACGGAAGCGGCCGACACCGGACAGGCCGATGGCGAAGTTGCATTCGTGGGTCTTTTCGAATTCCTCGCGCTGCGCCGGCGTCATCACGTTCAGCACCAGGTCGCGGCTCTGCTGCGGCGTCAGCGGAGTCTGGGTGATCGGCGAGATCTTGCCGTTGACCTTGATCGCCGGCGGCATGCCAGCGGTGATGAACAGGTCCGAGGCGCGCTGGTGCGCCATCAGCTTGAGGAACGAGGTGAAATCGATGGTGGTCGCGGTGGTGTTCACGGCGGGCTCCCAATGGGGCATGTACCAGGAATCGGTCGGTGGAGGAAACAGCGCGGGGCCGGCGGCGTAGTGCTGCGCCCTGCCCCGCCATTGCCTCGCCTTACTCGAACAGACGCTTGTCCTTGGCGTATTCGCGGGCCTGGTTGCGGGTGATCAGGCTGCGCTTGACCAGGTCCTGCAGGTGCTGGTCAAGGGTCATCATGCCGTACTGCTGACCGGTCTGGATGGCCGAATACATCTGCGCCACCTTGTCTTCGCGGATCAGGTTGCGGATGGCCGGAGTGCCGACCATGATTTCCCACGCGGCGGTACGACCGCCACCGACCTTCTTCAGCAGCGCCTGCGAAATG
Organism: Stenotrophomonas sp. YIM B13575; assembly: GCF_042787595.1. Classification (NCBI taxonomy): domain Bacteria; kingdom Pseudomonadati; phylum Pseudomonadota; class Gammaproteobacteria; order Lysobacterales; family Lysobacteraceae; genus Stenotrophomonas; species Stenotrophomonas sp. YIM B13575. Next base: position 4,928 of record NZ_JBHZOP010000020.1, read on the forward strand.
ACCGCGCGCAGCGATTCGGACAGCATCGAGCGCACCATCGGCTTTTCGCCGGCCGGGAACACGTCGATGATGCGGTCGATGGTCTTGGCCGCCGAACTGGTATGCAGGGTGCCGAACACCAGATGGCCGGTTTCCGCGGCGGTCAGCGCCAGGCGGATGGTTTCCAGGTCACGCAGTTCGCCGACCAGGATGATGTCCGGATCCTCACGCAGTGCCGAGCGCAGCGCCTCGTTGAAGCCGTGCGTATCGCGATGCACTTCGCGCTGGTTGATCAGGCACTTCTGCGAGGTGTGCACGAATTCGATCGGATCCTCGACAGTGAGGATGTGGCCGTATTCGTTCTTGTTGATGTAGTCGATCATCGCCGCCAGCGTGGTCGACTTGCCCGAACCGGTCGGGCCGGTCACCAGGATCAGACCCTGCGGCTGCTGGATCACCTCGCGGAACAGCGGCGGGCAGGCCAGGTCTTCCAGGGTCAGCACTTCGGACGGAATGGTACGGAACACCGCACCGGCGCCACGGTTCTGGTTGAACGCATTGACACGGAAGCGCGCCAGCGACGGGATCTCGAAGGAGAAGTCGACTTCGAGGAATTCCTCGTAATCGCGGCGCTGCTTGTCGGACATGATGTCGTACACCAGCGCGTGGACCTGCTTGTGGTCCAGGGCTGGAATGTTGATCCGGCGAACATCGCCGTCCACGCGGATCATCGGCGGCAGGCCTGCAGACAGATGCAGGTCGGACGCTTTGTTCTTTACGGAAAACGCCAACAGCTCGGCGATATCCATGAGCGGCTACTCCCCAATAACGGCTTCGACTGGAAGGATCTTTCCCCGGGCGGCAGTATAGCCTCCTGATTGAACGGAACGCGTTACGTGGCCACTCCCCTGCCCCAGATCCTGAGCAACCTGCACAACGCCGCCGATGCCGCCGGGCGGCCACCGCCGCGCCTGCTGGCGGTGTCCAAGACCCAGCCGGCCGAGGCCGTCGCGGCCCTTGCCGCGCAGGGCCAGACCGCCTTCGGCGAGAACTACGTGCAGGAGGCGTTGGCCAAGATGCAGGAACTGCAGCAGCTGGGCCTGGAATGGCACCTGATCGGCCACCTGCAGTCGAACAAGGCCGAGCCGGTCGCCACGCACTTCGACTGGGTGCAGAGCGTGGACCGGCCCAAGCTGGTCACCGCCCTGGCCCGCTACCGCCCCGCTGAACGTGGCCCGCTGAACGTGCTCATCCAGGTCAACATCGATGACGAATCGAGCAAGCACGGCTGCGCGCCGGAGGACGTGGAGGCACTGGCCGCAGCCATCGCCGCCGAACCCAAGCTGCGCTTGCGTGGCCTGATGGCGATTCCTGCGCCGTGGCCCGAAGCCGAGCGCCGACGCGATGCGTTCGTGCGCATGCGCACACTTTTCGAGGCGCTGGCGGCCCGTCATCCACAGGTGGACACCCTGTCGATGGGCATGAGCAGCGACTACGCTGACGCCATTGCCGAAGGTGCCACCCTGGTGCGCATCGGCACCGCCCTGTTCGGCGCGCGTCCGCGCCCGGCCTGATTCCAAGGAGATTCCCATGGCAGCTGATTCCATCACCTTCATCGGCGGCGGCAACATGGCCCGCAGCCTGATCGCTGGCCTGATCCGGCAGGGCGTGCCGGCCACGCACATCCACGTGGCCGAACCGGTGGCCGGACTGCGGGAAGCACTCGCTGCCGATTTCGGCGTGCAGACCCATGACAACGCGGCCGACGCGGCTGCTCAGGGTGGTGACACCTGGCTGCTGGCAGTGAAGCCGCAGGTGCTGCGCGATGTCTGCCAGTCACTGCAGGGGCTGGCGCAGGCGAAGAAACCCTTGGTGATCTCGATCGCCGCCGGCATCACCAGCGCGCAGCTGCAGCGCTGGTTGGGGGGCTCGCTGCCGGTGGTGCGCGCGATGCCCAACACGCCCGCCCTGCTCGGTGCCGGTGTCACCGGCCTGTATGCAACGTCGTCGGTGGATGCGCAGCAGCACGCGCAGGCCGAACGTGTGCTGGCCAGCGCGGGACGCACGGTGTGGATCGACGACGAAGTGCAGATGGATTCGGTCACCGCCGTATCCGGCAGTGGCCCGGCCTATGTGTTCCTGCTGGCCGAAGCGATGGAAGCGGCGGGGATCGCACAGGGCCTGCCTGCAGAGGCGGCGCGCACGCTGGTGGTGCAGACGCTGCTGGGCGCCTCGCGCATGCTGGACGAAGCCGGTGAAAACCCGGCCGAACTGCGTCGCCGGGTCACCTCGCCCAATGGCACCACGCAGGCGGCGATCGAGAGCTTCCAGGCAGGCGGGTTTGAAGCGCTGGTGGAAAAGGCACTGCGTGCGGCGCAGGTGCGCGGGCAGGAGCTCTCTGCAGCGAATGATTGAAACAGGTGTGCCGAGCAACGGTCGGCACCCACCGCCATCCACGCATGGCGTGGATCTACTGACACCTGTCGCCGCTGGAATGCATGGTGCTCTTCAGTAGATCCACGCCATGCGTGGATGCTCATTGCCCCAATGTGGCCATGACGAAATCGACGAAACACTGCAGCCGCGGTCGTGGCCGACGGTCGGGCAGATAGATCAGGTGCATCGGCCGTGGCTCGGGCAGATGGTCGCGCAATAGTGGCTTCAATCGTCCTGCCGCGATTTCACCGGCAAGCAGCGCGGTCGGCTGCAGCACCAGGCCCGCACCCGCCACGGCTGCTTCGCGCAGCGCGTAACCGTCATTGCTGGTCAGCCGCGCTTCCCAGTCCACCTGTTCGCCGTTGGCCAACTGCCAACCGTGACCACCGCGCCAGGCCAGGTGGCTCAGGCAATCATGTCCTTCAAGATCGGCAGGCGTGCGCGGCGTGCCGCGGCGGCGCAGGTACGACGGCGATGCGCACAGGCTCATCGCATACGGCGGCAGCGGCCGCGCCACCAGTTCCTGCGACGGCAGCGGACCGACGCGGATCGCTGCATCAAAGCCATCCTCGATCAGATCGATGCGGCGATTGCTCAGGTCCAGTTCGAGGTTCAGCAGCGGCTGTGCCCGCAGCAGCTCGGCCAGCAGTGGTGCGAGTACACAACTGCCCCAGGTAGTCGGCGCACTGACCCGCAACAGTCCGCGTGGCTGCACCTGCAGCCCGGCCACGTCCGCCTCGGCCTGCTGCACCTGTTCCAGCACCTGCCGGCACCCGGCCAGATAGGCGTTGCCGGCCTCGGTCAGGCGTTGGCGCCGGGTGTTCCGCTGGAGCAGCGCGGTGCCCAGGTGCGCTTCCAGCTGCTGGATGTACTTGCCGACCATCACCGCCGAGACCTGCAGGTGACTGGCGGCGGCGGAAAAACTGCCGTGCTCGGCCACGGCGACGAAGGCCTGCATGCAGCGCAAGGTATCCATTGCAAACCCATGGTTAGGAATATGCGAATGATACGCCCCTTACCAAACTACCCAGTGACGGCGCAGACTGCGTCCATTCCCTCTCGCAAGGAGCTGTCATGAAGATTCTTCTCGTCGGTGCCAGCGGCACCCTCGGCCAGGCCGTTGCCCGCCACTTGGGCCAGCAGCACGACATCCTCGCTGCTGGTCGCCGCAGCGGCAGCCTGCGCGTGGACCTCACCGACGACGCCAGCGTGCGCGAGCTGTTCGCGCAGACCGGCCCGGTCGATGCAGTGATTTCCACCACCGGCAAACTGCATTTCGGCCCCCTGCAGCAGATGACACCCGAACAGTTCAACATCGGCCTGCAGGACAAACTGCTCGGTCAGGTGCGTCTTGCGCTGGCCGCGCAGCACCATCTCAACGTGGGCGGTTCGATCACCCTGACCAGTGGCATCGTCAGCGCGCAGCCGATCCGCGATGGTGCCAACGCCACCGCCGTCAACCATGCGCTGGAAGGCTTCGTGCGCGCGGCGGCGCTGGAACTGCTGCCGCGCGGGCTGCGCATCAACGTGGTCAGCCCGAACGTGCTGGTGGAATCGATGGAGGCCTACGCTCCGTACTTCCCCGGCTTTGAAGCAGTCACCGCACAGCGCGCGGCGCTGGCCTTCCAGCGCGCGGTGGAAGGCATCCAGAGCGGCGAAACGATCACGGTCTGGTGACGGGCGTGCCGACCAGGGTCGGCACCCACCAGCACGGTCAGCCCCAGCGCATCGGGCCGTCGCCGCGCTCGCCGAGCACATCATCCGGGTTGGCCAGGCGGCAACGCTTCAGTGACAGGCAGCCGCAGCCGATGCAACCGGTCAGCTCGTCGCGCAGCAACTGCAGCATGTGGATGCGTTCTTCGAGCTCCACCTGCCAGCGTGCCGACAGCTTGGCCCAGTCGGCCTTGGTCGGCGCCCGCCCCTGCGGCAGGCTCTCGAACGCACGCGCCACCGCCTCCAGCGGCATGCCCACGCGTTGCGCCACGCGGATCACCGCCAGCCGCCGCAGCACATCGCGGGCGTAGCGGCGCTGGTTGCCCGACGTGCGCAGGCTGCTGATCAACCCCTTGCGCTCGTAGAAATGCAGCGCAGAAACCGCTACGCCACTGCGGCGGGCGACATCGCCGACGCTCATGTCCTGTGCCAGCATCGATTGACCTCAACTTTGGTTGAGGTGACATGCTGCTACCATCGCCGCCAGATGACAAGCGCGGCCCGTCCGCCACCCGCAGGAACCCGATGCCCTCCCCCGCTGCCACGGCCGATCCGGTCGACTCCTCCATCCTGTCCGCGCGCTACCGCGCCACCACCGTGGGCATGGTCGCCCTGGTCTCCCTGCATGCCTTCGAGGCGCTGGCGGTGGCCGCCGCGATGCCGACCGTGGCCGAGGCACTGGACGGCCTGCGCCTGTATGCGCTGGCCTTCGGTGGCACCTTGGCCACCAGCGTGATCGGCATGACCCTGGCCGGCCGCTGGGCCGACCGCCACGGGCCGGCACGGCCGCTGTGGTGGGGCCTGGCCTGCTTCGTGCTGGGCCTGCTGCTGGCTGGCTTCGCGATGCGCATGGGCATGCTGGTGGCCGGCCGTCTGCTGCAGGGCCTCGGCGCCGGTGCCATCTCGGTCTCGCTGTATGTGATGGTCGGCCGCACCTATCCCGAGCATCTGCGGCCGAAGGTATTCGCCGCGTTCTCTGCCGGTTGGGTAGTGCCCTCGATGATCGGCCCGGCACTGAGCGGGGTGATCGTGCAGCACCTGGGCTGGCGCTGGGTGTTCCTGGCGGTGCCGCTGCTGGCGATACCGGCCGGCCTGCTGCTGCGACCGGCGCTGGCGCGCATGCAGGCGCCAGCGACAGGTGTTGCCGATGATGGCCGCGGAAGCATCGTGCGCTGGGCCACCGGCGCGTCCCTGGCTGCCCTGCTGCTGTATCTGGGTGGGCAGCAACAGGGCGTGCCGGCGCTGCTGTGCATCGGCGTGGCGATGCTGGCGCTGCTGTTCTGCGTGCATCGCCTGTTGCCCGCCGGCACCCTGCGCCTGCGCCGCGGACTACCCAGCGTGATCGCATTGCGAGGTGTGGCCGCTGCCGCGTTCTTCGCCTGCGAAGCCTACCTGCCCCTGCTGCTGCAGCGCGAGCGCGGGCTGTCGCCCAGCTGGGCCGGTGCGGTGCTGAGCCTGGGTGCACTGGGTTGGTTCACCGGCTCGTGGCTGCAGGGTCACCAACAGCGCGGCTGGTCGCGGCAGCAACTGCTGCGCGTGGGCACGCCGCTGATGACCGTGGGCATCGCCGCGACGCTGGCGGTGCTGTTCACTGCGGTGCCACTGCCGGTCGCACTGGTCGGCTGGACGCTGACCGGCTTCGGCATGGGCATGATCTACGCCAGCCTGTCGGTGCTGACGTTGTCACTGTCACCGCCGCACGAACAGGGCGCGAATACCTCGGCCCTGCAGTTGAGCGAAGCGCTGTCGGTGACCACCGCACTGGCGGTATCCGGCGCGCTGTTCGCCTTATTCGTGGAACGCGCCCCGCATACCGGTTACATCCTGTGCCTGGCCATCACCCTCGGCCTGGCCGCGTTCGCCACGGTGATCGCCAGTCGGGTGTAGGCGCCGCGGAGAGCATCCCGTTATGGCCGCGCCACCGTGCCCACTTCATCGATGTCCTGGTGCAGGATGCGGCGTACTTCCAGCACCGCCTGCGGGGTTTCCTGCACGCTGTGGCCGGAAATGATCACCTTCTCCGACAGCGCGCCGGGCAGGTGCGAACTCCAGTACGGCACCAGCCCATCGTCGGACTTCTCCACCGGCAGTTCCGGTTTGCGCTGGGCGATGATCGAGTGGTACTTCAGGCCCGGCGTGATCGGCAGCTGTGCAGCGGCTTTCACGAACGGGTCGCTGGCCTTGAGGTTGTCGATGCTGTTGGGAATCTTCGGCTTGGCCGTGCCATCCACCTGCTGCTCGGCCTGCGCCAGGGCCAAAAACACATCCTCGAACTTGCCGAGGATGGTCAACGGCAGGCGAACAAGGCGGCCGATCAGGCGGCCGACCTTGTTGCCGGCGATGTCCGTGCCTTGGTGCGGGGCGGCGATGAAGATCGCACGCTCCACGTTCGGTTCGGCCTTGAAGTGCAGGAGCGGACCGAGCTTGGACTGCACCCGCTTCAGGCGTTCGCCCTTCAGGTTGTAGTTGGCCAGCAGATCGTTCCACAGCACGTCGCCGGAGTCGCTGACCAGCAGCCGCGCCAGCACGCCGCCCATGCTGTGGCCGATGTAGACCATGTCCTTGGAAGCACGCGTGCTGCCGTTCGGGTCGAAATGCTTCAGCGTGTCGTTGAATGCGTTGGCAATCTCATAGCGGTTCAGCGCAATCGGCGCATTGGTAGGGTAGTACACCTGCCACACTTGGAACTGCTGGCGCAGTTCGGGGTCACCCATGATCTCGTTGGCCAGGTTCACCCACGCTTCCGGGCTGCTGCCCAGGCCATGCAGCATGAAGATGATGCGGCGGTTCGGATCCCACGGCTGCATCAGGTAGATGTGCGGCTCGCCGATGCCCTCGCTCATGCCGAACAGGGTACGCAGCGACTGCGTGGCGAACCCGCTCTGCGCCAGCCACAGGCCGTAGGCGGCAGTGAAGTTGCCCGCCAGCGGCACCTCTTCGCCATGCAGGCTGATGCGCTCGGTCGCCTCCGGCGAATAGCCATCCAGCAGCACCTGGCGGGTGCGCATCACGTCTTCCAGCGTGTTGCCTTCAAAACGCAGCAATGCGGTGACGTTGATCGAGGACATCTCGCTGTACTCGGGCACCGAATCGTCGTGCTGGTGGCGGCGTCCGCGACGGACGCCCTCCTCCTGCTCGTCCCTGGTGGCCTGCGCCTGCGCCGTTTCGGCCTTGGCCCCCTCCGCGGCGACTGCCGGCACCACCAGTTTCGGCGGGTCCATCACCATCACCAGCTCGGCGCCGAAACCATCGCGGCGATAGGTGCTGCGCATGCCGACGAAGCTGACGGTACCGGCCGGCACCAGCTGCTTGGGAATGCTCTTCAGCGACAGCCGCTGGAAATCGGAAGCCAGCGTCCAGCTGCCTGCCGACACCGGCTTGGTGTAGTCCTCGCCGGCCAATGCGGCGGCGCGGGCGCGCGCGAACAGCACCACGGCGGCCTTCTCCGCAGCGTAGTTGTAGTAATCGCGCACCTGCGTCTGCCGGTCCTCGAACGCGCGATCGGAGGGCGAGCGTCCGCTGTAGAACAGATAGGCGTAGCCATAGCGCGCCGCCTCCAGCCACGCATCCAGCGCCGCATCGCTCATCGGTGGTTCGTTGGCTGCCTGCTTCTTCGGCGTCAGTGCCAGCGCCGCCTTCACCCACAGCTCGGACAACGTCGACAAGCGCTGCTCGACGTTGAGGTCATCGGTCATCAACAGCGTGCTGCGGCAGACCAGGAAGTCCTTCTCGCACTGCGATTCGTCCAGCCCGGCCGCACTCAGCGTCTCGCGCGAGGCGGGGCTGAGCTTGCCGGTGTTGAGCACGTCGGCACGCTTGTTGACCAGGTAATCGCTGGACGCCACCTGCTTGACGGTGACCATCGCGCAGCCGCTGCCACCCAGCAGCAGGAAGGCAGCAAACAGCGCCGGCAGCACGCGCTGCCAGCGGAACAGGATCATCGGGGTCATTGCTGCGGGTCCTGCTCGGTGCCCGGGATGCCCTGGCGGATCACGGTGGAGAAATCATCGTCGGATGCCATCTTCAGCGCGCGCTCAGTGATGCGGCCCTTGGCATGCAGTTCGGCGTACGCCACGCCAGGCGTGAGCGCGCCCACCTCCTGCGCGTACTCGGCCAGGTAGCCCGAAGCCAGCAACCGGTAGTCCAGCGGCAGGCGCGGAGCGATATGCCGTGCCAGATCGAAGACGATCGTGGTGCAGTTGCTGGTCAGCGTGTTGTAGAAACCGGGCGCGGCATCGAGCTGCCGCGCCTGGTCGATGTAGGCAGCGAACAGGGTCTTGAGCTGGTTGCGGTCCATGCCGTGCAGGCGGTACAGGTAGACATCCTCGCCGCGCGCGTTGGTGCGGGTGCGGATGATGTCGGTTTCTTCAGAGGCGACCAGCGTCATCTCGAACTTGCGGAAGAAGCCGCCCAGCGCCGAGAACGATTCACCGCGCTCCTTGCGGATTTCCAGCGAGAACACCAGGTGGCGCCCGTCCTCGAATCCGAACGAGACCAGGGTGTGGGCGATCGCCGGCCCCATCCAGTACGACAGCACCAGATCGGCCGAACGCAGCTGGTCCAGGTCGTAGCTGCGGCGCACCCAGCGCGCGTCGTAGTCGGTCTCGGTGCGCCAGGTGAAATCGCGCACGTTGTCCAGCACCACGTGGCGGCCATCGAAGGATTGCACGTGCAGGCGCTGCGCCACGTCATCGGCCCAGTCGCGGTCCTGGCGCGGGGTCAGCAGCAGCCACCACAGCCCCGCCAGCGCCAGAGCGCCGGCAAAGGCCGCCCACAGCCGGCGCGTGCCACGGCCGCGCGCCACCTGCCAGGCCGCCCAACCGGCCCCCAGCAACCACAGCAACGCCACAGCACCGCCCAGCCAGCCCGGCCCGGGCATCTGGTAGGTCAACAGACCGGCCACCCACAGCGCCAGCAGCACCATCACACATCCTGTCATCCATCGTCCTGCGGCTTTCACTGGCGTCCTGTCGGGGTCCCGGGGCGGCATAGTTAGCCACAAGCCGCCTCACGGCGACATCTACAATCGGTTCAGGCTGGCGCCGCCGGGGGCATACTGGCACCCACCAAGGGCGCGCAGGGAGCAGAGATGGGCATCACCACCGTGGCCGGCGTCGCCGTGCAGGCGCAGCATCGGGCCAGCTGTCATTGCGGCACGGTCGAGCTGCTGCTGGACCTGCCCGAGGGCATCGTCGACCCGCGCCGCTGCGATTGTTCGATGTGCCGGCGCCGCGGCGCCATCGCCGCCAGCGTGGCGCGGCACGGGCTGCAGATCGTGCGCGGGCAGGACCATCTGCGCCTGTACCAGTTCAACACCCACGTCGCCGAGCACTACTTCTGCGGGATCTGTGGCATCTACACGCACCACCGCCGCCGCTCCAACCCGGACCAGTACGGCTACAACGTGGCCTGCCTGGAAGGCATCGATCCGTTCGCGCTGGGAACGATTCCGGTCAATGACGGAGTGAACCACCCCGCCGACCGTACCGGTTAGTGCCGGCTGCGCCGGGGCGGCGGCGCGATCTTCTGCCACGGCGCCATGCTGGCCCGGCCGACGCGCAACGGGCGCTTCAGCGGCGTTCGACGCAAGGGCGCGTCCGCCGCAGGCGGCAGCGTCTCAGCAGGCAGCGCAGGGCGCGAGGGCCAGAGTCGGTCGAGCAACCACATGGCAGGTCTCCGTGGGGGACGGGGACGCTCTACCCTACCGACGCCCAGGCCAAGACCGGGTGACGGCGCTGCGGCAGGCAGGTGACCGCCAGACACATTGTCCATGTGGCGGCCGCGCACCTCACCGTCACTGCGGCTTTCACGCGCAACGAAGCTGAAGTCAGCGCAGCAACATTGGAAGTGGGCGAACACCTGAATGACGAGCTGCCACACCTTGCCGCGCCTTCGGCGATTGTTTCGCCGGCTCCCCCCGTGCGGTCACCGCCACCATCAGCTACCGGCTCCGGGCACGGCAACGGCCGTTGAGCGCCGCAGCAGCACATGCAGCAGCAGGGCGCTGCCGGCGGTCAGCGCTGACAGCATGTGCAGCAGTTGCGCCAGCGCCTCGCCGCTGGCGCGCTGCAACTGCAGGGCCGTTGCTCCGGGCAGCAGCGGTTGGGCCGAATGCAACGCACCGGTAGCCAGATAGGCCGCCGCCCTGCCCAGTGCTGGAGCAGATGTGCCCTGCAGGCGGTGGCCGATGAGCGTCGCCAGCAATGCGGTCACTGCCGCCAGTGCGATGCCCTCGCCCGCTACCCGCACCGTGCCGAAGATCCCCGCTGCCATGCCCGCGCGTTGCACCGGCACCACACTGACCGACAACCCGTCCATCAGCCCCCAGGGCAATGCGGTGCCTGCACCGATCAGCAGCAGCGGCGGTATCCATTGCGCAGGCAGCGGATGTACCGCCTGCCGCGACAGCAGATACAGCCCCAACGCGCAGAGCAGCAACCCAGCCACGCACAGGCGCGTGCTTGCCATCCGGCCGGCCCAGCGCGCGGCCAGCAGTGGCAGCACCAGCATCGGCGCGGACAGCGCCAGCATCTGCACGCCGACGGTGGCGACGCCCTGGCCATGCACGCCCAGCAGCTGCAGCGGCAGCAGCACCAGCAGCACCACGTAGCCGAAGCAGGTTGCCACCGGCAGCAGCTGCACACCGACGAATGCCCGCTGCGCGAACAGCGAAAGATCCAGCAACGGCGCCGGCTGCCTGCGCTCGATCAGTACGAACGATGCCGCCAGCAGCACGGTCGCCAGCGATGCCCACCGTACCCGCGCTGCGGGCAGGCCGAATTCGCCCAACCACAACAGCGCCAGGGTCAGCATGCTCAGCGTCAGGCTGAAAGCCAGCATGCCCGGCACGTCCAGCCGCCCGGCCTGCCCGCGGCTCTCTGGCAGCACGCGCACTGCCAGCATGCATGCCAGCAGAGCCAGCACACCACCGGCGGCAAACACGCTTCGCCAACCCATCGCCTCAAGCAGCGCGCCCGCAAGCAGCGGCCCCAGCGCCAGGCCGGCGCCAAAGGTGGTGCCCAGCAGGGCAAACACACGCATACGGGCCTGGCCGTGCCACGCCTGCGCCAGCGCCGCGCTGCCCGATGCCAATGCCGCGGCAGCGCCCACGCCTTGCAGACCGCGCGCCAGGTCCAGCCAGAACAGATCCGGCGCCATGCAGACGAAGAACGTCGCCAACGCGAAACCGCCGCTGCCCAGCAGGAACAGCCGGCGTCGTCCATAGCGGTCCGCCAGTCCCCCTGCTGCCAGCAGCAGGCTGCCGAAGCTGAACATGAAGGCGTTGGTCACCCAGGCCAACGAAGCGGGCGAGCTGGCCAACTGGATGGCCAGCACCGGCACCGCTACCGCGCCGGCCGAGAGCGACAACGGCAACGCAAGCGCCGCCAGGCACACCGACACCAGGGCCCAACGCCCTTGCACGAGCTGGGAATCCATCAAGAAACGGGCCATCGGGGCCTCCTGCAATCGGGGCATTGATGATGAACAGGCCGCGATCGGGTAAAAACAGGCTCACAGGCGTTTGATTACGGCCAGGTGTTCCGCAATCATCCCGCCATGGATTCCATTTCCGCACTACTGGCTTTCGTCCGCACCGCCGAGGCCGGCAGCATTGTCGGCGCCGCGCGCGTGCTGGGCCTGTCCGCTTCGGCGGTGGGCAAGCGGATCGCCCGCCTGGAACAGGACCTGGGTACGCGACTGTTCCACCGCACCACGCGGCGCATGCACCTCACCGACGAAGGCGACCTGCTGCTGCAGCGCTGCCGCCGTGCATTGGATGAACTGTCCGAGGCCCAGGCCGACCTTGCGCAGCGTCAACTCGCTCCCCGCGGGCTGCTGCGGATTGGCCTGCCCACCATCGGCTACCGTTTTCTGCTGCCGGTGCTGCCCGGCTTCCAGCAGCGCTACCCGCAGGTGCAGTTGGAACTTGATTTCAATGACCGCCTGGTCGATGTCGTCAGCGAAGGACTGGATGCAGTGATACGCAGCGGTGAACTGGCCGACTCCAGCCTGATGTCGCGGCGCCTCGGCAGCTTCCACTTCGTGCTGTGCGCAGCGCCGGTCTACCTGCGAACACACGGCTGGCCACGGTCGCTGCCGGAACTGCGTACGCTGCAGGCGGTGCGTTTCCGCTTCCCGACCACCGGCATGCTGCAACCCTGGAGCCTGCCCGGCGTCGATGGCGACGCCGGCGCCGCTCTGACTACAGCAATGACCTGCAACAACATGGAAGCGCTGCTGGCCGCTGCAATCGGCGCCATGGGCGTCGCCTGGATGCCCGACTTCCTGGCGGCCGAAGCACTGGCCGATGGCCGGTTGCAGCAGGTGTTGCCGATGATGGAGCCGCAGCGCGGGCAATTCTCACTGCTCTGGCCCGGCAATCGTCATCCCAGCGCGCGCCTGCGGGTGTTCATCGATTACATGGCCGATCATCTGTTCGCCCGTCCTTGTTGAGCAGACAGATGCACCGCCCGCCGCCGCTCCCCATGCACGACGCGCATTGCCACCCCCGAGGCAAGCGCGATCAACGCATTCGTGGCTGACCACGCACAGGCGGCGGGCGATGCGGGTTGGCGTACCGGACAACTCTGGGACTGACCGGCGGATCATGGTGATCCCCACACATCGCCCACCACGGACAGCGGGTCACGTGATCGGCAGGCGCCATCCGTGCGCCTGCCGATCACGTGCCAGAGTTGATTGTGGGACGCCAATCCCAGCCGGCCGATGATGGCCGACGGGGACATGCTGGTCGTTGCCGCCGAGGCGGTATGTAGGAGTTACCCGCGCCCGTGCCTCAGGCTTGCTGCAGGCGCGATTCCCCAGCGCTGAACTGCGAGCCGAATCACATTCCAGAGGCGCGCACGACGCGGGCCAACTCCCTTCCCGCGCCTGCAGCACGGATACTCAACCGGCAATCACGACACTGCCGGTTGTGCAGCCATCGCCAGGAAATTCTGCAGCACCGGCGTAGGCGATTCCGGGCGCATGCAGAACTGCAGTTCGAACGCCGCATTGCCTCCGTCCAGCGGTCGATAGACGATTTCTTCGGGACGGAACCCGCTCATGCTGGCCGGCACGATTGCCACGCCCGCTTCCACGGCCACCAGCGACAACACCGCGTGCATGCCCTGCGCTTCCTGCACGACCCGTGGCGTGAAGCCGGCAGCCGTACACAGGCCCAGTACCTGCGCATGGAAGCCGACACCTTCGGCCGATGGCCATGAAACGAAGGGCTCGTCCATCAGGTCTGCGACGCCCAGCCGTTGCCGTGCGACCAGCCGATGCGCGCGCGGCAGGGCAATGGCCAGTCGATCATGGTCGAACGCCTGCAGATGCAGTTCTGCGGAAATGATCGGTGGAATCAGGATGCCCAGGTCGATGCGCCCCTCGCGCAGCCACTGTTGCTGCTGCCGCGACGTGGCTTCGTGCAGATGCAGCTGCACCTGCGCAAACGCATGGCGGAACTGGCGGATCAGTACCGGCAGGCGCCCATACAGTGCGCTGCCGACGTAGCCTACGCGCAGGCTGCCGGTCTGCCCTGCCGCCGATTCGCGCGTGCGCTGCAGCGCCTGTTCGGCCTGTTGCAGCGTCGCGCGCGCCTCCACCAGCAGCGTCTGCCCCGCCGCGGTCAGGCCCAGCGTACGGTTGCCACGCACGATCAAGCCCGTGCCCACTTCGTCTTCCAGGCGCCGCATCGCCGCCGTCAATGGCGGCTGTGACATGTGCAGGCGCGCAGCGGCGCGATGGAAGTGCAGTTCTTCGGCCACCGCCACGAACTGGCGGAGCAGGCGCAGATCGATCATTTCATCGCAGGCAGGTGGAGACCCGCCTAGGGTACGCGCTCAGCCGCGCGCGTCGACACTCGGCCGTGCAATGACCGGCCACTGCAGCGCCACCGATTCGATGCTGTCGGCGGCCACGGCGCGAAGGTCGCGTGGATAGTCGACGTTCTCTGCTTCCTGCAGCCGCAGTGCATGGAACTGGCCATTGCTGGCACGCAGAATCCAGCCACCCTGCCGGCAGCGCGTGGAAACCAGGAAGGCAACACCGGTAGCCACGGCATCGGGATGCAGTTCATCCGGCTCCCCGTCGATGCCCCACATGCGGGTCTTGGCCACCGGCGATACCGCGTTGACCACGATGCCGTGCTCGGCGCCTTCCAACGCCAGCACATTGACCAGCCCCTGCGCGGCCAGCTTGGCCATCGCGTAGCCACACAGGCCGCGCTGCGCATACTGCGGGTACAGCGCGCGATCGGAGGTGGTCAGCACGATGCGGCCGCCGCCGGCAGCACGCATCGCCGGCCATGCCGCCTGTGCCAGCCACAGCGGTGTCTTCGCGGCCAGGCACAGCATCTGCTCCAGCGCATCATCCTCCACCGCTTCGATAGCGGCGTAGGCCACCCAGCCGGCGTTGTGGATGATGAAGTCCAGGCGACCATGGCGCTGCAGAATGTCCTGCACGAGCGCATGGCAACCGCTGCGCTGGTTGATGGGGCCGCTGGCGGCCTCGACCGGCAGGCTCTGGGCACGCAGTGCCGCCACCGCCGTGGCGATGCGCTGCGGATCGGCGCCCGTGCCATCCGTTGCAGCGCCCACGTCATGCATCACTACATGCGCGCCACGCTGGGCGAGCAGGCGGCTGTAGGCCAGGCCCAGGCCACCGGCGGCACCGGTCACCAGGCCCACCTGGCCTTCCAACGAGATACTGGAATTGGGTTTCATCCGGCCAGCATCGGCGAGCGCCATCGTCCTCGGCCAATACTGTTTGCACACCCGCGTGATACGCCAACGGTATCGCGCGGCGATGGCGCTGCGCGGTCAGCGGCTGAAGCGACGGGCTCCGGCCACGCAGATCACCGCCGCCACGGTCACCAGCAGCATCCCCGCGCTGACGGTCTCGTGCAGCAGCATCGCCGCCAGTGCCAGGCCGAAGAACGGTTGCAGCAACTGCAGCTGGCCGACCGCGGCAATGCCGCCCTGGGCCAGGCCGCGATACCAGAACAGGAACCCGATCAGCATGCTGAACACCGCTACATACCCCAGCGCCCACCATGCGGAAGCAGCGACCGCCGTGAACGAGACCGGGCGCATCGCCACCATCAGCGGCAGCATCAGCGGCAAGGCCAGCAGCAATGCCCAGCTGATCACCTGCCAGCCACCCAGGTGCCGGGCCAGGCGGCCGCCCTCTGCATAGCCGAGCCCGCACACCACGATTGCCGCCAGCATCAGCAGATCGGCCTGCAACGAGGCTTCGATGCCGTTGCGTGCGGCGTAGCCGACCACGCAGGCACTGCCCAGCAGCGAGAACACCCAGAATGCCGGCCGTGGCCGGTCGCCGCCGCGCAGGACGCCGAACACCGCCGTGCTCAGCGGCAGCAGGCCGAGGAACACGATGGTGTGTGCCGAGGAGGCGTGGCGCAGGGCGAGCGCGGTCAGCAACGGAAAGCCCACCACCACGCCCAGGCTGACCAGCGCCAGGCCTGGCAGATCGCTTCTGACCGGGCGCGGCTGGCGCAATGCCAGCAGCAGCACCAGCCCCAGCAACGCGGCGATGCTGGCGCGTGCGGCGGTGACGAAGCTGGCGTCCAGCTCCATCACCGCCAGACGAGTGGCCGGCAATGAGCCGGCGAAGATCACCACACCGATGAAGCCATTGATCCACCCGCTTGCCGACCGTTCCACACCCTGCTCCAGAAGTGCCGGGCAATGGCCGGCTGTGCCCGTCATTGGGCCACCGGGCATCGGCGATACACAGCTACAATCCAGTACAGTCACAAGTAACTGTACTGCCCACAATCCCCTTACAGTCACGCGCATGTCCCGACCGCCCAGCCGCATCGACAGCGTCATCCACGCCGTCCGCTCCCGCATCAGCTCGCGCCTGGATGGCCCGGGCAGCCGCCTGCCTTCGGTGCGCGCGCAGGCGGCGACGATGGGCGTTTCCGTGTCCACCGTGGTCGAGGCCTACGAACGTCTGGCGGCAGAAGGCGTGATCGCCGCGCGCGCCGGCTCCGGCTTCTACGTGGCTGGCCCGGCAGCGCCGCTGGCACTGGCCGAGATGGAGCCGCGCCTCGATCGCGCGGTGGACCCGCTGTGGGTGTCGCGGCAATCGCTGGAAACCCCGTCCGGCCACCTCAAGCCGGGCTGCGGCTGGATGCCCAGCGACTGGCTGTACCACGATGGCCTGCGCCGTGGCCTGCGCCGCATGGCGCGCGCCGACGCCGCGCACCTGGTCGACTACGCGGGGCCGCTCGGCCTGCCGGCATTGCGACAGACGCTGCAGCGACGCGCGGCCACGCTGGGCATCGAAGCATCGATGGAGCAGTTGCTGCTGGCCGAATCGGGGACGCACGCGATCGACCTGATCTGCCGCTTCCTGCTGAAGCCCGGCGACTGCGTGCTGGTCGACGACCCCAGCTATTTCAATTACCACGCGATGTTGAAGGCCCATCAGGTGCAGGCCATCGGCATACCGTACACACATACCGGGCCGGATCTGCAGGTGTTTGCCAGCGCGCTGCAGGAATACGTGCCGCGCCTGTACATCACCAACGCCGGGCTGCACAACCCGACGGGCGCGGTGCTGTCGGCGACCACCGCGCATCGCCTGCTGGGCCTGGCCGACCGCAGCGAACTGATCATCATCGAGGATGACATCTTCGCCGACTTCGAGCTGCGCCCGGCGCCGCGGCTGGCGGCGCTGGATGGACTGTCGCGGGTGATCCATGTCGGCAGTTTCTCCAAGGCCATCTCGGCGGCATCGCGCTGCGGCTACATCGCCGCACGCCCTGACTGGATCGAGGCACTGACCGATCTGAAGCTGGCCACCAGCTTCGGCGGTGGGCACCTGGCCGCGCACCTCATGCAGATCGCACTGACCGACAGCGGCTACCGACGGCACATGCAGGCGGTGCGCACGCGCCTGGCCGATGCGCGCAAGCACACGCTGCGGCAGGTGCAGAAGCTGGGCATCACACCATGGCTGCAACCGGAAGCAGGACTGTTCCTGTGGTGCCAGCTGCCCGATGGCCGCGATGCATCGGCAGTGGCACGGCAGTGCCTGCGCGAGGGCATGGTGCTGGCGCCCGGCAATGCCTTCAGCCAGTCGCAGCGCGCTGCCGACTACGTGCGCTTCAATGTGTCGCAGTGCCAGGACCCGAAGATCTGGCAGGTACTGGGGAAGGCGCTGCAGTAGAACGGCTGGAGCATTACAGTGCGTTATCCTGCCGGCCATCCAAGCAAGGAGCGTCCGCATGCGTCGATGGATCTGCATCGCCTTGGCCTGCAGCCTGACCGGTGGCTGCATCACGTTCGGGCCCCGCGACGGCTCGCTGCAGGTCATTGGCTATGCACCCACGGACGGGAACTGCCAACTGCAGATCACCGCGCCGGGGGCATCCAACGCGGATGCCGTGCCGGTGCAGGGGTATTTCCAACGGCAGCTGATGGTTCATTCCAGCAGGCCCGGTCGCGTCGCGCTGCTGTGCAATGGCAGGCTGCAGGCCGAACGCAACTTCCGTTACGGCCGCGACGTGAGGTTCGGCGAGGTTCTACCGCTCCTTGTTTTCGAGCGCAGCGCGCTCGATCTGGGCGGCAGCACACCGGTGGCACACGTGCGTGCTTTCCAGTCCGATTTTCTGGACTGGAACAATGCCTCGCTTGCAGGGGTGACAGAACATGGCTCGTCACACGGACTGGCGTTGGCCAGTGCGACGTACGCAACGCTGGTGGAGCACTACGCCTTGCCTGGCACCCCGCGCAACGTCATGCAACGGCCCAGCGTTGAGTCACCGCATGATCCGGCACTGGAACAGGTGATGGCCGTGCAGATCATCGGCGACGCAGCGTCGATACGTACCGCACAACAGCGCCGCTCCAGCGTCCTCATCCATGAGTACCGGCTGCAACGCGTGCATGATGACTGGCGATTGACCGGCCTGTATCGACTGGAAGCAGACGGAATGAAGCCGGCGCTCTGAATACCTCGGACTCAATCGGCGAGGTAGGTCTCTGCGGGAATGTCCAGCAGCTCCGGACCTGAAAGCGTCGCGCCCTGCAGATCGGCGCCGGCGTTCAAGGCATTGTCGATCGCATTGAGCAGCGAACTCCGCTGGCAGATCGCCTTGAACGCAGCGCGCGGGCCTTCGTGGTACATGGACAGGGCGCGCTTCAGGCCATCGACGAATACCGGTTCGCGCTCGAGCGGCAGTTCATGCAGCTCACCCTGCGCGTCAGAGGCGGTGAATGTACGCGGCAGCAGCACGCCCAGTTCCATGTGCCCGATCAGGGCCATGGCGAATGCTTCAGGCAGCCACACCAACAGGCGGCGCATCTGCCCGTGTTCGCTGCCGAGCGCGAGCAGTGCCTGCTCGGCCTGCTCCTCATCCACGTCCTCGCGTCCAAGCAATGTCAGCGCCAGTTCGAAGGCTTCCGCCGATGGCATCGGGGGCGTGCGAGGGTTCATTCGCGATCTCTGGAATACAGGCAGGCGCAGACCTTAAGCAAAGGCGGGCATCCCTGCAATCGACACTTGCGGAGGGCGGTAAAGTGGATGCTCGCCATTGCTGCAGGAATGCTTCCGATGTCCTTCTCCGATCCCCACGCCGTCGCCCGCTACGCCGACGGCCCGCTGCGGCAGGTACCGGGTTTCCTCGGACTGCAGCAGATGACCCACCTGCTGCTGGCCGAACATGTGCCCGACGATGGCCAGGTGCTGGTGCTCGGCGCAGGTGGCGGCCTGGAGCTCAAGGCCTTCGCCGAAGCGCACCCGCACTGGCGGATGCTCGGTATCGACCCGGCCGCACCCATGCTCGCGCTGGCCGAACAGACCCTGGGGCCATTGATGGCACAGGTCACGCTGCTGGAAGGCTACATCGACGATGCCCCGCACACCGTCTTCGACGGCGCCACCTGCCTGCTGACCCTGCATTTCCTCACCGTTGAACAGCGCCTGCACACCCTGCACGAACTGCGGCAACGGCTGCGGCCGGGTGCGCCGCTGGTGGTAGCCCACCACAGCGTGCCGCAGGACGCGGCCGGCAAGCATCGCTGGCTGCAACGCTACGCCGCATTCGGAGAGGCCTCCGGTATTCCACGTGCCGATGCGCAGCGCGCGGTCGCCGCCATCAGCGAGCGCCTGCCGCTGCTGTCGCCCGAACAGGAAGTGGCGTTGCTGCAGGCGGCCGGCTTCGACAACGTGGAATTGTTCTATGCCGGCTTCAGCTTCAAGGGATGGGTAGCCTACGCGCCGGCGACGCCGGCATAGCGGTACCACGCATGCTCAAGGCACCACAGTGATGCCGATCCGCTGCATCAGCAGCGCGACCTGCTGCACATCGAGCGTGGCGCCACGCAGATTGGTGCTGCGCACATCCAGCTCGCCCAGTTCGGAGTTGGTCAGGTCGCAATCGGTGAAGTTGGCCGTGTTCCAGTCGATGCCATCGAACTGGCCGCCGGACAAGTCCGATCCTGCGAAACTGGCGCCGCTGATGTTGGCCCCGTCCCAACGGTTCTCCAACAGCTCGCACTTCTCCAGCGTCACCCGCGAGAAGTTGGCATAGCGCAGGTTGGTCTTCTTGATGAAGGCGCTGCAGAACCAGCTGCGCGTGGTGATCTGGTTCATGAAACTGGCGTTGCTGAAATCGGCGCCCTGCGCGCGGCACTCGCTGATTTCCAGCCCCAGCGCCTTGATGAAGTTGAAGTTGCACATGCTGATGTCGCACTGGCGGAAGCTGGCTTCCTTCAACGTGGCGCCACTGAAACGGCACCCGGTGCGGGTGTCGGCGTCGTAGAAACCGCAGTTCACGAACTCGGTGGCGGTGAGGTCCGCGCCGGAGAAATCGCACTCGTGGAACTGCTGGTCGACCACCTTCTGGCCGGTGAACTGATCGGCGCCAATGCGCAGCTTGTGGTGAACGGTGGAGGACATGCGGGGTTCCGTGCCGGGTGCCTCGCCATGATGCCGCGTCCGGCCGGGCGGCGGTAGAGCGTGGCCATCGCGGTTCATGGCTGCTGCAGTCGGGATGTGTACAGCGCCAAGGCGGGCTCTCCAGCGGTCCGGCCCGATCGGCAACTGCACGCCTTCATGCACCCGAGCGCGGCTGACGTCCCTGTCATGCCATGGACGGCGCGGGCGTACGCCATCAGAGGCGAGGCAGATCCCTGCGACTGCGCTCAGAGAACGGAGCATGCCAATGGCGCTTGCGCCGGAGTGTCATCCGCAAGCGCCGATAGCCGATGACGGTCGCCGTCGCGCACAGCGCGACACCTGCCAGGCTGAGCAACAGCAGCACGACCAGGCGGCTGTTCGGCTGCCGCAGCAGCGCGGGCAGATCCCAGCTGTGCAGGAAGGAAAACAGCCAGCGCCCAACCCGCTCGCGCCTGCCCATCGTCAACAGCGGATCGCCGGTAGCCAGGTCGACATAGACGCGGGTTGCCTCAGCATCATCGAAGTCAGCCACCGCCACCGGAAAGCGACGTACCGCGGCGCCATTCATCGCCTCTGCAGCACGCGGATAGAAGTAAGCATCGGGCGCCTGCAGGAGGGTGAATCTGCGCAGTCGTGCGTCGGACATCGCCTCTACCCTGCCCTGCAACCAGTCTGCACCGAATGCAGTGGACACCTGCAGTGCGCCGTCACGCTCCGTGACCACGCGTGAATCGGCATTGCCATCCAGTACTACCGCGAACAAGTCACCGCCGATCCGTCGCCACTGGATCTCCACCGGCGCGAACTGCGGTGTGTGCACTGCAGCCAGTAGCGCAGCCGGCTGTGCGATGACGCCTGCATCCGCCGGAACCTCACCCTGATAGCGCGCAACGTCGAGCGAGGCGCGTGAGCTGCTGAACACCCCCAAGGGATTCATCGACATCAGGCCACTGAAGATCCAGGTGAACACGAATGCGCTCGCCAGCAACCCGATCAGGTGATGCCAGCGCATCCACGGTTCCTGGTACGGCGTCTTCGACCCTGACCGGTACTGCCCGCGAAATCGCCAGCGCCAGATGCCGACCACGACCCCGCTGATCGCGGCCACCGTGCACAGCGCCGACAGCACGATCACCGTCCAGGTCCACACCGGATCCACCGACTGCATGCGCAGGAAGTACAGCCAGTGCAGCCACGCACCCACATAGTTCCAGCGCTGCTGCAGGCGGGGTGCATCCAGCACCACTTCGCCGGTACGCGAGGACACGTAGACATCACCGGGCTGTGCACCACCGACGCCGACACGGTACAGCGGCCGATGCGAATCAAGGCCGCGCGAATGCGTCCAGCGATCCTCGTCCAGCGGCATGGCACCAACGAAAGCCGGCCCACCGGCGAACTGCGCGGCGGAGACTTCGGCAAGCTGCGCCGATACTGGCGGCAATGCCTGACCGGTAAGCGCCGACCACGCGCCCATGTTCGCCCCGGAGCGCACCACGTAGGCGGGCTCGCCACGCAGCGTCGTCAACACGATCCGCTCAGGCTCCTGTCGCACCGCATCCGGCAGCACGGAAAGCGCCTGCCAGCCGCGCGCATCAGCCAGTGTGGGCAGCGCGGCCAAGCGTTCTCCCGGCGCCAGCTTCGGGTAACCGATGAACAGCATCACCATGCCGCTGACGAACCACAGCACCATCAGCAGGCACCCACCGATGCCCAGCCAACGGTGCACCAGGTAGGTCCAGCGCTTGGCAGTGGATCGCAGCGACATGGCGGCCTTCCTCAGAAGCGATGGTCGAAGGTGAATTCGACGCGCCGGTCGGCGCCCAGCAGCCACTGCGTACTGGTGTAGTACGCCGTGGCGTAGTACGCCTTGTCGAACACGTTGAACACGCGTGCGGTCACCCGTGTACGCGGCGCTGCCTGCCAGGTCAGTGCCAGATCGGTGGTGGTGTAGCCCGGCAGCTGCAGCGTATTGGCGTTGTCGGCGTAGCGCTTGCCCACGTAGCGCACGCCACCGGCCACGCTCCAGTCGGGCAGGAACTGCCAGCTCAACCAGACGTTGGCCAGGCGCTCGGCCACGTTCGGCGGCACGTTGCCATCACGCGAGACGATCACCGCCGGCGTGCCGGTAGCTTCCAGGAAGTCCTCGAACTCGGCCTTGAGCACGGTCGCGTTGGCATCCAGCGACCACTGCGGCGCGAAGGCCCAGTTCAACGAGGCTTCGATTCCCTTCGAGGCCTGTGCACCCACCTGCACGCGACGGTCCGGTTGCAACGGGTCGCGGCTGAGCAGCCCGGTCTTGCGGATGCGATAGGCCGCCAGCGTCCACTCACCCCCATCGAAGGCCTGCTTCATGCCGACCTCGATCTGCTTGCCCTTGGCCAGATCGAACACGCCGTTGGCCGGGCTGATCATCAACAGACCGCTGACCGGGTCCGCCGCCTGCGAGTACTGCGCATAGAGGGTCATCGACGGTTGTATCGCGAACACCGTGCCCGCTCGCCAGCCGGTGCTGCTGTAGGTCTTCGAGAACGCCCGCTGGCCGCTGACCAGGTCGTTGCGGTCGATCGTGGCGCGATCGTGGCGCAAGCCAGCAAGCACCGACCAACGCTCGCTCAGTTCCAGCCGGTCTTCCACGAACAGCGCGACCTGCTTGGCGCTGTTGCGGTAGCGCGGCAGGTTGGGTGCATCGCTGACGAACCCGCCGGGCACCGGGTTGAAGGGATCCACAGGCCCCGAGCTGCCCGCATAGGTGTTGTTGGTGTGCTTGAAATGCGCACGGTTGGCATCGAAGCCGACGGCGAAACTGTTGGGCAGACCACCCGCATTTCCCAGCAGGCGCAGCGTGGAGGTCAGCCCGGTCTGGTCCTGGTTGTGGGTGATCTGGGTGTTGCCGGAGCGGTCGATCAGGCCGGTGCGCTCGTTGTAGACATAGGCCTCGGCGTTGCGCCAATCGCGCTGGCTGTCGATCTGGTAGACGCGCGTGCGCCATTCCACGTTCTCGTTCGGCGTCCACAGCGCATCGAGCTGGGTCCAACGGTCGCGGAAACGGATCACGCTGTCGGCCACGTTGTAGTTCTCGTGGCGCAGTGCATCCAGCTGCCGCCCATCGATCAGCGGCGTACCGAAGTAGCGCATCGGCTTCTGGTAGCCCTGCGCATGGGTCAGCGTGAACTGCAGATCCGACCGTGGCTGCCATAGCAGCGCACCGGAAAACGTGGCATCGCCGTTGTGGCCGCGGTCGACCCAGCCGCTGCTGTAGTTGCCGCTGACGTCCACGCGGTAGGCCAGCGCCGGCGTGAGCGCACCGCCACTGCCGAATCCGAGTCGCGCGGTGTCTTCGCTGCCCAGGGTGACGCTGACCTCGTTCTCGATGGCACCGCGCGAAGGCTTCTTCGGCACGATGTTGACCACGCCGCCGATGGCGCCATCACCATGGATGACCGAGGCCGGCCCGCGCAGCACTTCGATGCGCTCGATCGACCAGGTATCGAACGGAAAGGTGATGCCCACACCGCCGTACTGGCGCAGGCCGTCGTACAGGCGCATCACCGAGGCGCCATCGGTAAAGCCCCGGCTGGACAGCGCACTCAGGCCGTTGCCCGGATGGGACATTGCACTGATCGCACCGGCGCGGGTGATCGCGTCGTTGAGAGTGGAATCACCGCGCTGCTCCAGTTGCGCGCGCGAGATCACGGTCAGGCTTGCCGGGGTCTGCAGCACGCTCAGGCCGAGGGCCGAGCCGGTGCTCGCGGTGGAGGACAGCGCGCCGCTGCGGGTATCCACCACGCGGACGGTATCCAGGGTGGTCGGCGATACGGCATCTGCGGCAAGCGCAGGCGTTGCCTGCAGGAAGGATGCGCACAGCGCAGTCAGCGTCGCCCAGCGCAGGGCGACGAGGTTGGAGTGTTTTTTCATTTTTTCACGGCATGCGGTACTGCCCCGTCCAGCGGGACAGCAGGAAGAAGAACGCACGCAGTAGTGCCAGGCCATGCCTGGCAGCTCCATGGGAATCGACTACGTTGCTGCGTGCGCGGCTCAGCCAGCGAATGCCGCCGGTGGCCCACGCGCTCCCAGCGTGCCGCAGATCCGCTGCGGCAAGGTCTGCACCGCACCACGCAGCGCGCGGCACACCGGTGCCAGCGGCATCATCAACAGCAGCGCCGCCACCAGCAGGGTGATCAGCCGTGCGGCAATCAGGCAGTAGTCGCAGTCCACGCCCATCTCGTGGTCGGCGTGTGGATCGGCCGGCGGCTTCGGTGCCGCTTCGCCATGCTGCATTGCCATCGCGTGGTGGTCGTGGTGCCCTTCCATCGCGTGCTGCGCGTGCAGGGTGTGGTCCATGACCGCCACCGGTGCAGCAACAGCAACGTGCGCATGCGCCAGCCAGCGGCTCACCAGCGGGGCAAGCAGCACCAGCAGCATGGCAAGCCATGCCAGGGTCTGGAACCGGCGGTGGAGAACGGAGCGACGCACGCGGCCATTCTACGGGGGTGTGGCCAACCTTGGACCATGTTCAGGGTTGCTGGTGCGGACCTGCGACATCGTGACGCAGGGGCCCCCTGCAGATCCACACCATGCGCGGATATCCGCCGGAGGGGACGGAGGAGCGACCGATGTGACAGCCCCCTTCCGTCCCCTGGCGGCAACGTTAGAACCGCGCCGGTTGCTGCACAGCGCGTTCCAGGAACATGACGCCCGCCTGCAGGCTGTTGCGGGCGTTCTCCAACCAGCGCTCCGGATCGGCTACCGCGAATCGCTCCTGTGCATCCACATCCCCGGAGTCAGCCAGGTCGGCCAGCTGCAGATGGATGTGGTGCTCCACCAGGCTCATCAATACAGCGAGCTCGGCCGATACCACGGCGATGCGTTCGGTGAAGCCAGCGTCGTTGCTGTTCAGAGACATGTCCCCTGTTCCTATGCGTTGCGGTGTTGATGGATGGCTTCGAAACGCTCGGCGCAGGCAGGCCCACAGAACAGCCTGGCCGGATCGTTTTCGAAGTCTTCGCTGCAGTCCGGGTTGTGGCACTCCCCAGTGGGTGTGAGAGGGGCAACGTTGCTGGCCCGCACTGCGTGCTGGGCCAAGGCGCGTTGCAGGTGGCGCGCTTCCAGTTCCTGCGCTTCGTCGATGGTGTCCGTCATGCCAGTCGTATTTTATCGGGAGGTGGTCGCACCGATTGAGAACGTCGCGACGATCATGCGCGGCATGCGCGCGGCGTCGGACAGGCGTATTTCATCGGGTTCGTTTTCAGGCATGCGGACTCCTTGTGCATGGCGCCCGGGGCGGGCAATGAGAGAGAGCGAAGGGCCGTGTCGAACGGCACCGCCATCATCGGAAAATGCGTTCTCGCCGGCTGCGACGCATCGTCGCAATGACCGCGATCTGCGACTGACATCGCAGATCCCTCGCGGACAAACAGACGCTGCAAGGCCAGGGATGCAAGGTGTCAAAAGGTGTTGCAAAAGCAAGTTCATTCCGACACCATGACGGCGTCACCACCTTCCATCACCCACTGACCACGTTGCGTCGGGCAGCCGCCGCATGTCCCGCGTACTGCGGGCAGCAGACAGCACCATGGCCGCAACCGGCCGCGGTGAACCGAACCATGCTTCAAGGGGGCCCCGCCGAATGCAGACACCGCACCCAGTGCAGGACATCGTTCCGGCATTCCTGCAGGCCATGCACGCGCACGGCATCGTGCCTGATGCGCGTGGCCGCGATGCACTCAATGCGGACGGCACGCTGGTGCGCTTCCACGTCGAGGGGGATCGGCGCGGCACCCGCAATGGCTGGGCCGTGCTGTTCGGCGACGACGTGCCGGCCGGCGAGTTCGGCAGCTGGCGTACCGGCCTGCGCCATGGGTGGTGCGCGAAGTCGCCAACCTCGTTGACCGCCGCCGAGCAGCGTGCGATCCGGCAGCGCCAGGAAGCGGCCCGCGCCGACCGGGAAAGACTGCAGCGCGAGCGCGAGGACGCGGCAGCCAAGGCGGCCAATGTCCTGTGGAGCCGTGCCGTGCCTGCCGATGCCAGCCATCCGTATCTTGTGCGCAAGGGCATCCAGCCGCACGGGCTGCGCGTGGCGGCGTGGCCGGTGCGCAACGGCGATGGCCTGGTGTTCCGGCACATCGACAACGCACTGCTGGTGCCGGTGATGAATGCAACAGGCCGCATCGTCTCGCTGCAGGCGATCTTTCCACGCATGGATCTGGCGCTTGGTCGCGACAAGGACTTCCTGGCTGGCGGCCGCAAACAGGGCTGCTTCCATGTGCTCGGCAAGCCGCTGTCCAGCCAGCCCATCGCCATCGCCGAGGGCTATGCCACCGCGGAGTCCATCCATCAGGCGACCGGCTGGTGCGTGGTGGTGGCCTGGGACGCCGGCAACCTGGCCTCGGTCGCCCGTGCATGGCGAACCGCCATGCCCGAGGCAAGCTTCGTGATCTGTGCCGACAACGACCAATGGACCCGGCAGCCGCTGGACAATCCCGGCGTCACCCAGGCAACGCATGCCGCTGCGGACATCGACGCACGCGTGGTGTGGCCCGAGTTCGCCGTTCTGCACGACGAGGATGACCGCCCCACCGACTTCAACGATCTGCATCTGCGCGAAGGATTGGAAGTTCTGCGTGCGCAGTTGATGCCCGCTGCTGCCGCCACCGGGGATGAAGCCGCCACAGAGGATGACGCACCGGCAACGGCCGCCGCGCGCTATCTGGTGCCTGGCAATCTCTCCGCCTTTGACACCTTTACCCCGTTCCCCGACTGCAGCGCGCGTGGCCGACCATTGCCGACCGCACGCAATCTGGCCGAACTGTGCCGACGCACCGGCGTGACCGTGCGCTACAACGTCATCCGCAAGGATCTGGAAATCCTCGTCCCCGGCCTGCAGACCACGGTGGACAACGCCAAGGAGGTCGCCGCCGGCGAGGTGATGGACTGCATGCATCGCGCCGGCATGGCCATCGCCAGCTTCGAGACCAACCTGTGCCAGGTGGCCGAAGCCAATCCATACAACCCGGTCGCCAGCTGGATCAGCTCGCGGCCATGGGATGGGCAATCACGCCTGCAGGCGTTCTTCGATACGGTGCAGGAAGCCCAGCCCACTCGCATGGCCGACGGCCGCATCCTGAAGGAGATCCTGATGCGACGCTGGTTGATCTCCGGCGTTGCCGCCGCCTTCGAGCCCGATGGCGTGGTCGCCCGCGGCGTACTGACCTTCGTGTCGAAGCAGAACCTGGGCAAGACGCGCTGGGCGCGGCAGCTGGCGCCGGCCGAGCTGCAGCTGATCGCCGATGGCGTGGTGCTCGATCCCGCCAACAAGGACAGCGTCAAGCAGGTCATCTCCAAATGGATCGTCGAGCTGGGCGAGGTCGATGCCACGTTCCGCCGCACCGATATCGCCGCGTTGAAATCGTTCATCTCCCGCAGCCATGATGAGATCCGGCGCCCCTATGCGCGCACCGAATCACGCTACGCGCGGCGCACGATCCTGTTTGCCAGTGTCAACGACGAACGCTTCCTGCGCGATGCCACCGGCAACACACGCTGGTGGACCGTGCACGCGGTGGCGCTGGGCGAACCGGCACGGATCGACATGCAGCAGGTCTGGGCCGAGGCCCATGCGCTGTATTGCAGCGGCGAAACCTGGCATCTGGCCAGCGATGAGCTGGACGCGCTGAACGCCACCAACAGCGAACACGAACCGATCTCGCCGATTGCCGAGCTGATCGACCGTCACTTCGACTGGTCATTGCCCGCCGAGCGCCGGAGCACGCCCTATCGTGCTACCGAAATCGCCATTGCAGTGGGCATCGACAAGCCCAATCGGCGTGACGTCAACGAGGCAGCAGCCTACGTGGTCAAGCGCCATGGCGTGCGTACCAGGCTGATCGGCAAGGAACGGGCGAAGGTGTGGCTGATGCCACCGCGCAGCCGCAGCATCGCCGAGCACGCAGCCGGACCGTTCTGATGCCGCGAACCCACGACGGACGTGATGTCTGCAGCGGCAGTGTCGAGTGGCGTTTGGACTGCGAGGCACGGCATTTGCTGGGGCTGGACGGCTACCACTGCATCGATGCGCGCGGACGCAGGATCAGGATCGGTCCGCGCCGACACCGCCAGCAGTACCTCCAGCGCGTGCAGGTGGCACGCGGCCATGCCGAGCGCGATCGGCTGGCAGCGGCCGCGCTGCGGCTATGGGACGCAACAGCCCCGCGCGTCGAAGATTGGATGCAAGTAGATGAAAGGTGTTGACTGAAGAGGCAGGCAAAGGCAAGATACCGGCAACGGCCACGCCACCTCCCAGGAGCCCAGCCATGCCTCGCGCCCGCCTGCACGCCTTTGAAGGCGAACAGTTGACCGTGCAGCAGATCCATCAACGCGTACCCGTTCTGTCGCAACGGACCATCCGCGACCACCTCGCCGCCGGCCGCCGCACGTCCACGGCGATGCTGTGCTTCGACCCCATCGCCGCCGCAGCACGCGGTGGCCGCATCACCCAGCGCATCCTGCGCGCCCGCAGCAGCACCGGCAGCGATTGTTGACTGCCGCCGCACCTGTGCATTCCCCCAGGAGTAGACACCGCATGATCCCCGCCTCGCTCGACAGCAGCCAGCGCATGATCGCCGACACACTGGCCGCATTCCGCTGCGGATCCGCCTTTGGCAGCGCGCCGCTGCGATCCGCCCCGTTGACACGGCAACCGCTGTACATCGGCATCGCCGGCGGCAAGGGCGTGGGCAAGGACACCCTCGCCAACGGGCTGGCCTCTGCGCTGGCACTGCCCTGTGACACATTCGCTTCCCGGCTACGGCAAAGCAACGGCGCCGAAAGGGGCCGCGAACACGTTCATCCGGAGCTGTGGGTACGCTCACTGTTCTCGCGCCTGCCCGCAGGTGGCCTGGTTCCCGATGTCCATTTCGATGACGAGGCACGCGCCATCCGTCGCCAGGGCGGCGTTGTCATCCGCATCACCCGCCCCGGCCACGACAGCGTGGACCTGCATGCCGGCGGCCAGCCGCTGCCCGCCGCGCTGATCGATATCGAGCTGCACAACGACCGCAGCGCGGCCGATCTGGTGCGCACGGCACTGGACCAGTTGATGTGCCGTGGCGTGATCTGAACGGCCTGCCGGAACCGCCGCCGCGCGACGGGCCGGTCCGTTGCTTTTTTCATCCATAACGCAGGTTCCGGCCCATCATCGGCGAAAATGATGTAAGGTCGTCCCCCATCAATGACGGCACCTGCCGTCACCCTGCATCCCCAACCGCTTTCGCAGAGAGGAAATGTCATGGAGGTCGAACAGTTCACGTCGACACGCCAGAAGGCCATCGCGTTGTTCAAGTCGCAGCCCAAGGGTGGCAAGGACATCGTGAGTCTGGATGCGATCTTCATTTCGCTGTGCTCGCTGGCCAGCGCCCAGCCCGAGGCCGCTGCCGCCAAACAGGCGCGTACCGCCGCCCGCCCCGGCAACCAGCAGCCCCCCGCACCATGGTTCATCGAGACGCTGGCCGCGCTCAAGGGCAAGGGCGAGTCGATCACCGTGGCACGCTTCCTGATGTTCGCCAACCGTTTCCCGGTCAAGCGCATGGACCAGGTCAATGCAGCCCGCTGGCTGCGAGATGCCGGCTATATCCCGCGCAAGACCGGCGGCAACCTGGTGTTCGACCTTTGACCCAGCGCCACCTGCAGTCCTGAAGCCCCGGCATCGTCCGGGGCTTTTTCGTTTCAGGGCCCGGCGCACCCGGCACGAGGATCTACCCTGTGGCCGTCCTCACCCTGTACCTGCCACCTTCCCTTGTCCTGCCTTTGTTTCCAGCTGATGAGGACAAGGAGTACTACAGAACCGGCGAAACGGCAGGAAAGGCTGGACGGCAAAGCATGGCGACTCGCAAACCTGCGCATGCAGGTCCTCGCCGATCCTCGCGCACGCATCTGAACGCCTTCAGCCGACAGATCCAGAAGTAGATGAAAGGTGTTGACTTGATCGACGGGATGGCAACAGTGGATACCAATGCCACTGACCAACCTCGCCATGAACGCCCTGCCCGACAGCATCCAGACCCTTGCCGAGGTCATCGGCGAATCCGCAGCCCTCACGCTGGTGCGTGCGTGGCCGCCGACCACCTCCAGCACCACCGGACACAACCGCGTCATTGTCTACGTCCCCTCCACCCTGCCCGATCAGCATCGACTGATCGACATTCTTGGGCTGGAGATGGCCCAGCGCCTGGTCGCCCACTTCGGCGGTGAACTGCTGTTCCTGGCGTCCTGCTTCGCCGCCAGCGCACATGAGCGTCGCGAGCAGATCGCGCGCGCGGTGGCCAGCGGCATGCCCCGCGAGCACGTGGCGCAGGAATTCGGCGTATCGCAGACCACCATCAAGCGCGCCCTCCGCGGTGCGCGCTCTGCCCCGGCCCCTGCGGTCCATCCGGCCCTGTTGAAGGGGTACGCACGCGCATGAACGAGAGCGACCTGCTGGCCGGTGTGCCGGACTGGGCCAAGTACCTGGGCGGCACCTCCGGGGTGCTGATCGCAGTGTCGTTGTGGCTGCGGCAATGGCTGTCGTCGGCCAAGGTCGACCGCACCGCCGATGAAGCCACCAGCAACACCCTGCGCACCCTGCAGGAACAGCTGGCCGCCGAACGCACACGCGCCGATGGACTGATGCACGAACGCGAGGCCATGGCCCAGGAGATTGGCCAGCTACGCGGTGAAGTCAGCGCCCTGCGCGCGCAGATTGCCCAGCAGAGCGTGCAGATCGATGCGCTGCTGGACCTGGTGCGCAAGCGTTCGGGAGCGACTGCATGACCGCCGCCGCAGCCAGCGCCCTCGGTGGCGCCAACGTGGCCGCGTTCCTGGACATGCTGGCCGTATCCGAAGGCACCGATATTCCCGGCCAGCGCTCCCGCAATCGCGGCTACGACGTGATCGTCGGCGGCCAGCTTTTCAACGATTCCCGCGACCATCCGCGCGTACTGGTGTCGCTGCCACGCTACGGCATCACGTCCAGCGCCGCCGGCCGCTACCAGTTCCTGCGCAGCACCTGGGACGACCTGCGCGCGCGCCTGGACCTGCCGGACTTCGGCCCGGTCTCGCAGGACCGCGCGGCGGTGGCGCTGCTCAAACAATGCGGTGCTTACGATCTGATCCGCCTGGGCCGCTTCGATGCCGCGGTCGCCGCCGCCCGCCGCATCTGGGCGTCGCTGCCGGGCGCCGGCTACGGGCAGAAGGAGCATGCACTGGAAACGCTGCGCACCGCCTATCGCGCTGCTGGGGGGCTTCTGCAGTGATGCCGATTCCCGTGAGGCTTCGCATCGCCCTGCTGGGCCTGGTTGCCAGCCACGTGGGCTGCGCCTGGCTGGGCTGGGAGCTGCGTGACCGCAGCGCGGATCTCGCTGCCGCCAGCGCACAGGTCGCGCAGCAGACCAGACGTGCCGACACCGCACTCGTCGCGCGCCAGCAGGACCACACCAACGCACAGGCTGGTGCACAGGCCGAATCACAGCGCCTGGCCATGCAGTCCGCGCGCACCCGCCAGTTCAACACCCTGCAACGGGACATCGACACCCATGCCAAGACTCCTGGCCGCGACCGCGGCGATGCTGATGCTGAGTTCGTGCGCATCTGGCGCGAAGCCAATGCCGGCCGCCCTCGTCATCCCTGACATCAGTATTGCACCGGCACAACTGCGCGCGCCGCAGGAACTGCCCGATCTGCAGGCCGCCGATGACGATGCGCTGCTGCGCAACCACGTTGCCGTGGCGCGCCAGTACCACGAACTGGCCGACCAGATGCGCGCGCTGCTGTGCAGCCTCGGCAGCCAGCAAGGTTTCACCGTCAATGGTGCACCACCACCGAGGCCTGCGGGCTGCATCGCTGATGACAGTGCCAGCGCTCACGGACCGCGCCGGCCCTGATCGAGCCAGTCACGGCCACGCGTGCAATGCCCCGCGCCCCTGCCAATGGCAACACTGCATGCAGAAAGCGCGTGCCGCGGCCCGCCGCGTTCTTCCTTCCATTCATCGCATGAGCTGACATGGCAACCGACACCCCCTCCTCCACCCTGGACGCGCTGCACGCCGCCATCGAAGCGGCGATCCGAGCACGCTTCGCCGACTTCGCGACCGTCGAGTTCTATCGCGACGCTGACAGCGGCAGTCTGGCCACACCCGCGTGCCTGCTGGCGATGACCCGCTGTGACCGTGGCAAGGACAGCGATGATGGCAGCGGCCAACTGCAGGCCGTGCTGCGCTTTGAAGCACGCATCTCCGTGCAGTCCGCAGTAGCCGGCTCTGCCCTGCAGCTGCGCAGGGCCGCCGTGACCCTGGCCACCTGGCTGCATCAGCTCGGCCGTTTTCCCGGCGTACCCAGTGGCGCGATCGAGGTGATCGCCGCGCTACCCGAGGATGCCGCAGCCGCGCAGCCGGATCTGCGCACCTGGATCGTGGAATGGTCAGTGCCCATCGCGCTGGGCGGCAATGCCTGGGAGGACGCCGATGGCGTGGTACCGCAGGCGTCCTACAGCTTCGCACCGGAAATCGGCCGGGCCCATGAGTCGCGCTACCAACCGCTCGCGGAGGACGCACCATGAGCGCTGAACATGCCCGGTTGATCGGCAATCTGTTGATGATCGGCGTCGTGCGCGAGCTCGATGAAGCCGGCAGCCGCGTGCGCGTGGATGCCGACGGCATGCTCACCGACTGGATCCCCTGGCTGGAACGCCGTGCCGGACCGGGCATGCGCACCTGGTGCGCACCGGAGCCCGGCGAACAGGTGGTGCTGGCGTGTCCGTATGGCGACCCCGGCCAGGCGCTGGTGCTCGGCAGCCTGTACCAGGATCGCTTTCCCGCACCGGCCGACACACGCCAGCTGCAGCGCACGCAGTACGCCGACGGCAGTCTCGTCGAGTACGACCGCCAAACCACCACGCTGACCATCACCGTCGGCACCGGCAAGGTCATCGTCAACTGCGCCAACGCAGAGGTGCATGCCAGCGAATCGGTACTGCTCGACACGCCGTCGATCAAGGCCACCGGCAACCTGGACGTCACGGGTGCGATCACCGCAGGCAAGGACATCAGCACATCGGCAGACGTCAAGGCTGGCGCCATCAGCCTGAAGTCACACAAACACACCGCCCAGGGCCCGACGGCTCCCACCACGCCGGCACAGGCGTGATGGGCCATCGCTGCAATGCCCTGGAAACCCGTACTCCACGACGATAGAGGCCATGCAAGGAATCGACGCCAACACCGGCAAATCACTGGATGGGCTGGCCCATCTGCACCAGTCCGTGCGTGACGTTCTCACCACGCCCCTTGGCTCCCGGGTCCTGCGTCGCGAGTACGGCTCGCGCATCTTCGAACTGATCGATGCGCCAACCAACCGCTCGCTGCGCATGGACCTGATCGCGGCCACCGTCGACGCACTCGCGCGATGGGAACCGCGACTGCACGTCGAGAACGTCGACGTCTCCCTCCCCGCCCCCGGCGTGATGATCCTGGCAGTGACCGGGATCCACCTGCCGGACGGCGAGGCCATCACCATCGAAGGAATCGAGGTTCGCTAACCGTGGCATCCGGCTCGTTCACCAGTGTCAATCTCTCCCAGCTGCCGGCCCCGGCGGTCATCGAAGTGCTCGATTTCGAAGCCATGTTCGATGAGTCGCTGACTGCACTGCAGGCGCTGGACCCCACATTCGACGCGCTGCTGCCGTCGGATCCCGCCTTCAAGATCCTCGAAGTCTGCACCTACCTGCGCCTGCTCGACCGACAGCGCGTCAACGATGCCGCGCGCGGCGTCATGCTGGCCTACGCCGTGGGCAGCGATCTGGATCAGCTGGCGGCGATCTTTGGCATCGCACGCCTGGTACTCGATCCCGGCAAGCCGCAGGAGGGCATCCTTCCTCGCTATGAAAACGACGAGGACTTCCGTCGCCGCATCCAGCTGGGACCGGAAGGCTTCAGCGTGGCGGGGCCGGAGGGCGCCTACGTCTTCCATGCACTGAGCGCGGATCCGCGCGTGCTGGATGCCAGCGCCACCAGCAGCACGCCCGGTGAGGTGGTGGTGTCGGTGCTGTCGCGTGAAGCCGACGGCACCGCCACCCAGGGCCTGCTTGACGTGGTCGAGGCGAAGCTGAGCGCAGATGACGTGCGCCCGTTGACCGATCACGTGCTGGTGAAGCCGGCGACGATCATCAACTACGCCGTCACCGCCACGCTGTACACCTTCGCCGGTCCCGACTCGCAGGTCGTGTTGGCTGAAGCACGCACGCGCCTGGATCGCTACATCGTCGAATCGCATCGCCTCGGCCGCGACGTGACCCGCTCCGGGCTGTTCGCTGCATTGCATGCCGAGGGCGTACAACGCGTGGTGATCGAAAGCCCCGCCGCGGACGTAGTGGTGGACCGTACCCAGGCCACGTACTGCACCGCCGTGACGCTGGCCCACGGTGGCAACGATGAGTGAGGCCACCACGCGCCTGGTCAATGCGCGTCTGCGTGGCGCGGTTGATGGGAAGAACCAGGTGTTCCGCCATCCCGGCGGCATGCTCGCAACGGTTCAGGCGGTGTATCGCACGGATGGGCAGGGACGCCGGCACCTGAACGATGTTTCCATCACCGGCAGCGTGGTCACCCTCGCCGCCGCGCCTGTGCCCGGCGTGATCATCGACGCCGACGCACAGGTCCGGGTGCCGTCATCGGCCAACCTGCTGCCGCCCAATGCCACCCATGCCGAGCGCGCACTGTCGCGGGCGATCGTTGCCCGCCCGCTGCCGGTGGACATCACCGCCCTGTGGGATGCCGATCGCTGTCCGGCCGCGTTGCTGCCTTGGCTGGCATGGGCGCTCTCGGTTGACGAATGGAAGGCCTACTGGCCCGAACCGGTGAAACGCGCGCGGGTACGCGCAGCGATCGCCATCCAGCGGCGCAAGGGCACGGCCGGCAGCGTGCGCGACGTGGTCGCTGCATTCGGGGGTTCGGTACTGATCCGCGAATGGTGGCAGCTGCAGCCGAAGGGACCGCCGCACACCTTCGAAGCGGTGATGACCATTGCCAACCAGGGCGGCACGTCAGCGACCGCCATGTTCGTCGACGACGTCATCGGAGAGATCACTCGCACCAAGCCGGTGCGCTCGCATTTCACCTTCACCCAGGGCATGCAGGCCGACGCAGCAATCGGCGCGCTTGCAGCCGCACACGCCACGGCCTTCCGCCGCATCCAACTGATCGGAGAGTAAACCCCGCATGCGCTTGAAAATCACCGACGCCGGCTTCGCCAAGCTGGTCAATCCGCCGAATACCGGCACCAATGCCGTTCTGGTTACCCAGATCGGCCTGACGTCCACTGCGTTCACGCCTTCGGCCGGCCTGACCGCGCTGCCAGGCGAGATCAAACGCGTCGCCACCTTCGGCGGCCAGGCCGTGGGCGATGATACGCTGCACGTGACCATCCGCGATGACAGCACGACCGCCTATTCGCTGCGCGGCTTCGGCCTGTACCTGGCCGATGGCACGCTGTTCGCCACTTACGGCCAGACCGATCCGATCATGGAAAAGTCGGCGGCCTCGATGTTGTTGCTGGCCACGGATGCACGCTTCACCGACGTGGACATCACCCAGATACAGTTCGGCAACGCCGAATTCATCTACCCGCCAGCCACCACCGAGGTGCTGGGCGTGGTCGAGCTGGCCACCAACACCGAGGCGGAAGACGCGGCCGACACCCAGCGCGCGGTGACCCCGCGCGGCGTGCGTGCATTCACCGACAAGCGCTTTGGCGCGGCCGCACCGACGGCACTGGCCAGGACGCTGCTGTCTGCCGCAACCACGGCCGCCGCACGCACCGCGTTGGAGCTGAAGGGGGCCGCGCTGAAGGACACCGGCCATGGCAATGGCCTGGACGCCGATACCCTGGATGGCAAGCACGCATCCGCGTTCGCCCTGGCGGGTGACTTCGCTACGGTCGGGCACAAGCATGTCATCGCAGATGTGACCGGGCTGCAGACTGCCTTGGACGGCAAGGCATCCAAAGGCACGAACAGCTTCACCGACCAGCAGTTTGTCGGCGGAACGTATCCGCTGGTGGGTTTTGGCGCCCAGGGTGCAGAGCAATCATTCATCGGCGGCTGGGCGAACGCGGGCCTGTGGCGGGTATGGAGCAATGATCGCGCGGCCAGTAGTGAAATCACCATCAAGCACGGCGACACCCCGCGCTGGAACGGCTCGGCGATGTGGCATGCCGGCAACTTTGCGCCAGAGTCGAAGATGGATGTAGCGGGCGGTACGTTCACCGGCGCCGTCTCCGTCAAGAACAATTCCCTGCGCGTTTCAGGGTGGGGGAGCATTGCAACCGACGGCGTTGTCTACTTTGGCTCGGGTGACAGCTATCTATTCAAGAGCGGACCAGCATTCAGCTTCCGCAACAGCGAAGGAGCCTTCGTCGCCAACCTGAACTCGGGAGGCTCGATCTGGACCAGTGATAGTTTCAATCCGAGCTCAAAGGTCTCCAAAGCCGGGGACACCATGTCCGGCACGCTCAGCATCTACACCGGAGCGGTAAACACCCAGAACGTTCCACTGCGATTTGGCTGGAACAACAATATCCAGCGCTTTGCCTTCGCGATGGAATCCAGTGCATCGCTGTCTCTTTACGGGTACGACGCAAACGGCGGCACTCCAACACGCAAGGCAAACATCAGCAACGACCCATATCGTACACTCGCGGTAGATGGCGGCATTTGCTCCACAGGCGGGGCTTCTGCACTGGTGGTGCAAGATCGTCTAAATAACGGCATCGAATATCACCTCTACTGCGCCGGGAACGCATTCCGCGTTTGGTCGTCAACCGCTCAGGGGGTCGATCGTTTGACGCTGACCGACAGCGGAGTCCTCATAACGAGCGGTGGCTACGACTTCGGCTCCTCGCGCAAACTGAAGGATATCGACGGCCCCGTGCCCTACGGCCTGGCCGCCGTCGAGCGCATGGAACTGGCTACGGGCCATTACAAACCGGAGTACAACAGCGACGGCCGTCGCCGCCTGTTCTTCGTCGCCGAGCAGCTCGCGGAGCTGGTACCCGAAGCTGTCGACCTGGAAGGCGTCGAGTTCAACGGCGAACGCGTTGCCTCGATCAAGCTCGACCAGCTGCTTCCGGTCATGGCCAAAGCCATCCAGGAACTGGCCGCCGAAGTGCGCGCGCTGAAGGCGGAGCGCTGACATGGCCATCGGATACCGCTCGGCAGGCGTCGACTTCGACGACCTGTTTGATCCTTACCTGGAAGGCCCCGTCGCGCAGGATTGCGGCCTGCGCGTGGGCGGCACCGACCTCAGCCGTCGCTACGCCCACATCCAGTACGGCAGCAAACGCGGTGACGTTGGTTACCGCGTCGGCGGCATGGACGTATCCAACCTGTGGGCTGCGCGTGGCAGCGCCAGCTATCGCCTGCCGTTCCATGGCCAGGGCTATTCGGCAAGCAACGGTGCCAAGACCAACTCGACCGGATCGGCATCGGCATCGGTCTCGATCGACATGCTGTCCGATGGCAACTACAGCATCCGTCGAAGTGTCACCGGCGGTGGCAACAACAGCAACACGGTCGTTGCCTCCGGTCGTTGGCTTCCGGCAGGCGCGAATGCCTCCGAGTACGACGTGCAATTCAGTGTAAGCAACCAGGGAGCGGCGTACTTCAGTAACAGTGCACCGTCGTTCGCCTCGCTGGCGTCTTCGCAATCGGCAGGCGTCTCCATCAGCGTGCCCGCCAGGTCCACCAGTTTTGAAAGCGCCTCCACCAGCATCAACGTCCACCTGCGTCGTGCCGGCGGCAACGCGCAGGTCTCCAGCTTCAGCGCAAGCGTCAGCGCCTCCGGCTGGGTCTGATCGATCACCGGGCCACGGCTGCAATTATCGCCGCCGTCGCCCTTCCCGAAGATATACACGTCGCCTGCATCTGCAGGCACACCACCACACCGAGGAACCTCTCCGAATGACCGAATTTCTCCATGGCGTACAGGTCGTCAACATCGACACCGGTGCCCGCTCGATCGCCGTCGCCTCCACCAGCGTGATCGGCATCGTCGGCACCGCACCACTGGCTGACGCCGATGCATTCCCCATCAACACTCCCGTCCTGGTGACCTCGCCATCGCAGGCGGCCAAGCTGTCGGCCAAGACCGGCACCGAAGCCGGCACCCTGCCGGGCGCACTGGACGCGATCTTCGACCAGTCGTCGGCCGTCGTGGTCGTGATCCGTGTCGAGAGCGGCGCCTCCGACAGTGCCACCCTGGCCAACGTCCTGGGCGGCGTGAACGCACAGACCGGCGCTTACTCTGGCGTGCACGCACTGCTCGCCGCCAAGTCCATCGTCGGTGTGAAGCCGCGCATCCTGGTGGCACCGGGCTTCACCCACGTGCACCCGGCCGACCCGGCCAGTCCGGACACCGTGCTGGCCAACCCGGTCATCGCCGAGCTGCTCGGCATCGCCGACAAGCTGCGCGCGATCATCATCAAGGACGGCCCGAACAGCAACGACGACGCGGCCAAGACCACCACCGCACTGACCGGTTCCAAGCGTGTCTACGTGGTTGATCCGGCCGTGCTGGTGCAGCAGGGTGAAGCGATCGTCAGCCGCTATGCCTCCGGTGCCGTGGCCGGCGCCATCGCCCGCAGCGACAACGAACGCGGCTGGTGGGCGTCGCCGTCCAACCAGGAGCTGTACGGCATCGTCGGCACTGCGCGTGCGATCGATTTCGGCCTGTCCGATGCGACCAGCCGCGCCAACCTGCTGAACCAGGCCAACGTGGCGACCATCATCCGCGAAGGCGGTTTCCGCCTGTGGGGCAACCGCACCGCCAGCATCGATCCCAAGTGGCAGTTCCTGTGCGTGGTGCGCACCGCCGACATCATCGCCGACAGCCTGGAGGCTGCCCACCTGTGGGCCGTCGACCGCGGCATCAGCAAGACCTACGTCGATGACGTGCGCGAGGGCGTCAATGCCTTCCTGCGTGGCCTGAAGACGCAGGGCGCGATCCTCGGCGGCAACTGCTGGATCGACCCCGAACTGAACGCAGCGGACAGCGTGGCCCAGGGCCGCTTCTACTGGGACTTCGACTTCACCCCGACCTACCCGGGTGAACAGCTGACCTTCCGCATGCACATGAACAACAACTACGTCTCGGAGATCTTCTAAGCATGGCGCGCAAGATCCGCAAGAACTTCAACTTCTACGTCGACGGCAAGGGTTTTGCCGGCAGCGTGATGTCCTTCACCGCCCCCAAGCTGTCGCTGAAGACCGAGGACTTCCAGGCCGGCGGCATGCTTGCCCCGACGGAGATCGTGCTGGGCCACGACAAGCTCACCGCCGAGGTCACCTTCGCCTCCGATGACGCGGAGATCATGTCCAAGTTCCACGTCATCGAGAGCAAGGAGTACGGCTTCACCGCCCGCGAGGCGCTGGAAGCCGACGATGGCTCGGTCACTTCGGTCGTGCACAACATGCGCGGCAAGGTGAAGACCCTCGACCGCGGCGAGACCAAGGTCGGCGAAAAGGGCACGGTCAAGGTCTCCCTGGCACTGAGCTACTACAAGCTGACCCATGGCGTGCAGGTCGTGCAGGAGATCGACGTGACCAACATGATCGCCCGCCAGGGCGGCGTGGACGCACTGGCCGGCATCCGCGGCGCACTGGGTATCTGATTCCCGGCACCGCCTCGACGTACACGGGGGCGCACAGCGCCCCCGGATCCACCGCATCTCCATCGACATCCGGGAATACATCCATGTCCAGCAAGACCAAGACCAGCGCCGACACCGTCATCGAACGCGACGGCTACGCCGAAATCACCCTTTCCCGCCCGCGCCAGGTCAACGGCGTGGACACTGCCGTGCTGCGCATGCGCGAACCGACCGTAGAAGACATGGAGCGCTACCAGGACGACAAGGGCACCGACGCCCAGCGCGAAGTACGCATGATTGCCAACCTGTGCGAGATCGCACCGGATGACGTGCGCAAGATGCCGCTGCGCGACTACGCCCGCCTGCAGGCCGGCGTCGCGCTTTTTACCACCTGACCCTGCCGCAGATCAGGCAGGGAGCGCTCGCCCTGGCCGGCCATACCGGCTGGGGCCTGCGCGAGATCATGACGCTGCGGGTGTCGAAGTTCATCTGGTGGATACAGGGATTGCCGGTACATGGCGAGTAACGTTCAAACGACAACGATCACGATCGGCGGCTCGGTTTCCCGGTCGTTGCAGGACGCACTGTCCTTCAGCAACGATGGCCTGAAACGCCTCGGCGATGAAGCCGACAAGCTCGAGCGCAAGCTCAATTTCATGGGCAGATCGAGCAACCAGTTCGTCCGCATGCGTGCCGAGGCCGATGCGTTGCGCGCTTCGCAGGAAGCGCTGCAGCGGATCGAAGACAAGCGCACCGCGAATCTGGAGAAGCGCGAGAAGCTGGGTTCGGCGTTCGGCGATGCACGCGGCATGCTCGGCAGCGCCATCACCACGCTGGCCAAACCGGTGGAGAACGCCGCCGGCTTCGCGCGCGAGAACCAGGCCATCGGCAACGCCGCCAACCTGACCCGCGCGCAGGTCGCGGCGCTGGGCCAGACCATCCTTGCCGAATCCGGCCGCACCCACCAGGGCGCGGGCGAACTGCAGCGTGCGGTCAGCCAGCTGGTCGCTGCCGGTCTCGATGCACAGACCGCACAATCCAGCCTCGGCGCAATCGGCCGCACCACCACCGCTACCGGCCAGAGCATCGACGACGTCACGCTGGCGGCGTCGGGCCTGCAGCAGGCATTGAAGATCAATCCGGCCGGCCTGCAGTCGGCGCTGGATGTGCTGGTCGTAGCGGGCAAGGACGGCGGCCTGGGCCTGAAGGACATGGCCGCTGCACTCCCCGTGCTCGGCGGCGCATTCCAGTCGCTGCAGATGCACGGCAACGCGGCCGCGGCCACCATGGGCGCAGCCCTGGATGTCGCCCGGCAAGGGACCGGCGGTGCGGACGAAGCGGCCGGCAACATGCAGCGCTTCATGGCCAGCATCCTCTCGCCCGACCTGCAGGCCCGCGCCAAGAAGGGCTTCAAGCTGGATCTGCGCAGGATCATCAACGAAGCGCAGAGCAGCGGCGGCAATCCCTTCGACGCGGCGATGCAGGCAATCATCCAGGCCACCGCCGGCGACCAGACGAAGATCGGCAAACTGTTCGGCGATGCACAGGCGCAGAACTTCGTGCGCCCGATGATCCAGAACTGGGATGAGTACATCCGCATCCGCGACAAGGCGCTGAACTCATCTGCAGGCACCACCGACAGTAGCTTTGCGGCCAAGCTGCAGACCGACCCGGAGAAGATCGAAGGCGCGAAGATCGCCGTGGACAACCTGTCCAAGGCCTTCGGGACCGCGCTGCTGCCAGCCGTTGGCGAAGCAGCAATGAAGCTGACCGAACTGCTGAACGGTGTTGCATCGTTCGTGCAGGAAAACCCAAAGCTGATCGCCAATACCACCCAGGTTGTGGTCGGCCTGATGGGCATGCGCACCGCCGTGCTCGGCGTGCGCTACGCCTGGACATTCCTGCAGGGCCCGATCCTGGCGGTGCAGAAGGCGTTCGAGCTGTTCCGCGGCGGCAGCCTGCTTGCGCAGATGGGGCAGTTCGGCCCCACCGCCATGCGCCTGGCATCGGGCTTCCGCGTGGTCGCGACTGCCGTCGGCGCGATTGGTGGTGGTCCCATCGCCATCGCGGTCGCCGCCATCACCGCCGGTGCACTGCTGGTGCGCAAGTACTGGGAGCCGATCAAGGCTTTCCTCGGTGGCGTCTGGGATGGCCTCAGCGGCGCCGGAAGCGCCGCCATGGGCGAACTGATGCGCGCCGTCGAGCCGCTGCGCCCCGCCTGGGAGGTCATGGCCGGGCTGATCGGCCAGGCCTGGGACTGGCTGTCGAAGATGCTGGAACCGGCGCAGTACACCGGCAATGAACTGTCACGCGTCGCCGAGATCGGCTCGCTGGTTGGCGAAGCGTTGCTGACCAACTTCCGCATGGTCATCCAGGTCATCGGTGGCGTCGTGCAGACCGTGGTCTGGCTGGGTGAAATGCTCGGCATCGCCGCCGGCTGGATCACCGTCACGTTGGGCGGGGCCTGGGACGCGATCATGGCATCAGCAGGAGCGGCCATCGACTGGATCATGGGCAAGCTGCAGCCGTTGCTCGATGGCATCGGTTGGGTGTCGGAGAAGGTGGGCGGTGGTCTGGGCTTCCTCAAGGACAAGGCGGTCGAAGGCGCCGGCATCGCCATGGACCGGGCAAACATGGGCAAGGCGGTCTACGGCTCCATGGCAGCCAACGGCGGTGGTGGCATCGGTGACATGGCGCGCGTGGCATACGCGGTCGGCACCAATGACAACGACGGTCTCAAGCGCCGCATGACAGACCTGGGAGGCGCGCAGCAAGGTCGCCCGGCACCGCCGATGCCCTCCTCTGCCACCGCACGCGCACCCACCACCGTGCAACAGCAACAGACCAACAACATCACCATCCACCAGCAACCCGGTGAATCCAGCGAGGCGCTGGCACGGCGGACCGCCAACGCGCTGCAGCACCAGCAGGCCGTGCAGGCCCGGGCCACCCTGGGAGACAGGAACTAAGCATGAAGCGCGAGTTCGTAACCGGCGCAGTGGACAAGCTGCTGTCGCAATTCAAGAGCAACGATTCCGGAAACACACCAGTACTGCTGATGCTGGGTGGATTCAAGTTCAGCCTCAACACGGCTGTATTCCAGCAGATCCAGCAGTCCAACGATTTCCGCTGGCAGGCACAGGATCGCGTCGGGCAGATGGCTGCACTGCAGTACACCGGCCCGGGCTCGGCCACCATGACCCTGCCGGGCGTTGTCTACCCGCTGTTCCGTGGCGCCGGCAACGAGATGTCGCAACTGCGCAAGCTGGCCAGCCAGGGAAAACCGCAGCGTCTGCTGACGGGCAAGGGCGGCAACCTGGGTCTGTGGGTCATCGAGAAGATCGACGTCACCTCCAGCGAATTCACCGTCGACAGCCAGATCCAGAAGCAGGACTTCACACTCACTCTGCGGAAGCACAGCGATGGCACGAACGTATAACACCCGCGACGGCGACGTCGTCGACCGCATTGCCTACGCGCACTATGGCGAACAGTCACCGGCGATCCTGCGCGCGGTGTTCGATGCCAACCCCGGCCTGGCCGCGCGCGGCCCTGTGCTCACTGCAGGCGTGGCGATTGTCCTGCCGGACGTGCAGCGTCCCGCCAATGAACGCAAGGGAGTATCGCTGTGGGATTGAACATCGCACCCGCGTTCCGCGTGGTGGCCAACAGCCAGGACATCACCGACAAGATCATGTCGCGCTTCAAGTCGCTGCGCATCACCGACGAGACCGGCAACAGCGCCGACACGCTGGAACTGCAGCTGGCCGACCATGATCCGAACGATCCGATCCAGCTGCCGCCGGTGGGCGCGGAGCTGGAGGCCTTCATCGGCTACGACGGCGAAGTGCGGCGCATGGGCCTGTACATCTGCGATGAGGTGGAGATTTCCGGCTATCCCGGCAGCATGACCCTGCGCGCCCGCGCCGCGCCGTTCGAAACCAGCAAAGGCGGCAAGAACGATCTGCAGACGCAGAAAACGCGCAGCTGGAAGAAGGGAACTACGATCGGCGACATGGTCCAGCGGATGGCGGCCGAGCACGGACTGACCGCGGCGGTGAGTGCGTCGCTGGCATCCATCGTGCTGCCGCTGACCGTGCAGTCGCAGGAGTCGGACATGAACCTGCTGCTGCGCCTGGCCAAGCAGCACGATGCCATCGCCAAACCGGGCGGCGGCCGGCTGGTGCTGGTCAAGCGTGGTGAATCGACCACCGCCAGCGGCGAACGCATTCCGGACGTGACCCTCACCCCGGCCGATGGCAGCAGCTACCGCGTCACCATCGCCGCCCGCGAGGATGCCGGCACCACCATCGCCTACTACCGCGATGTGCGTGGCGCGCAGCGCCAGGAAGTGAAGGTGGGCAGCGGCGAGCCGATCGTGCGCCTGCGCATGGCCTATGCCGACCGCGAAACCGCCGAAGCCGCCGCGCGCGCCAAGCATCGCGAGCAGGCGCGGCAGACCCGCACGCTGAGCTACAGCCTTCCAGGGCGCGAGTCGCTGATGGCCGAAGCCACGGTGGTGATGCAGGGCTTCCGCGATGGCGTGGACGGCGAGTGGCTGGTCAAGCGCGCCGAGCACAGCATCGGCACCGACGGTTACCGCACCAGCATCGAGTGCGAACAGCCCAACAGCGCTGAATCAGTGAAGGCCGCCAGCAGCGCAGCGGTGAAGCAGACCCCGCAGGTGGGCAGCGAAGTGTAGATCCACGCCACGCATGGATTGGTCCCTTAGCCCCTGCCGGGCTCCCAGTAGATCCACGCCACGCGTGGATGCGCTTCGCGCATCAACTCACGTACTGCGCCACTCCATTACCGAACGACCAGTTCTCCCGCTTCACTTCCACCAGGTTGATGAACACATCCTCGCGGCGGATACCCACTGCCGCATGCAGGCCATCGGCAATGCCCAGGTACAACGCCTTTTTCTGCTCCAGCGTGCGCCCTTCGTTCCAGGTGATCTGGATGCAGATGAAGTCATCGCTGCGGGCGATGCCGAGGTAACCCGGGTCGTACACGAGCGTGCCGGCGTCGTGCTCCTGGAAGATCTGGAAGCGATCGTTCTCCGGCACGCCGACCGCGCGCATGGCCTGATAGATCGCCTCGCCGACGCGCTGGCGATACTCGACGGATTTACCTTTGCGAAGATCGATGCGGGCGAGCGGCATGGTGGCACTCCAGAGTGGA
Source organism: Stenotrophomonas sp. YIM B13575 (assembly GCF_042787595.1). NCBI lineage: Bacteria > Pseudomonadati > Pseudomonadota > Gammaproteobacteria > Lysobacterales > Lysobacteraceae > Stenotrophomonas > Stenotrophomonas sp. YIM B13575. The sequence continues at coordinate 49,844 of NZ_JBHZOP010000020.1, forward strand.
TGGGCAGGGCGACGCGCTGAGACTACGCCTGCCCCGACCAGTAGCACAGCGCATGGATGGAACCCTCTGCCTCCATCCATGGCATGGTCCCGCCAGCACTGCGCGAGGTGACGCGATCGCCGTGGCGACGCTCCTGCGGAGTCGTCATATGCACGCCCGGCAGGGGCGGCGATTTGCGCCATCAGTGATGGTCTGCACAGCGGGCTGGTGCTCGACGGCACAGAACAGAGCACGCTTGGCCTGCTTAGGGGTAGTTGAGAACTTTCCTTACAGACCGACGTGATTGTTCGACTTGATGATCGCCACGCCGAGGCAGATTGCCTGGGCCGGGATTGGCGTCTCGAAAAAGCAAACCTGACGGATTGGTTGCGCAGCAGTGCGTAACCGCAAGAATGCACCGACTGCCCTCAATGGCGGGCGGTGCGTGGGGATCACTCGATCCGCCGGGTGATTTCTCACTCCGTTGTGTTTGCCCCGGCACGCCAACCCGCACCGTCCGCCACCTTCTTTTGGGAGGGTGGCCCTACGCCAGTGAGGGTTCCGCCATGACCAACAAAACCGTCCCCCATCCCCGTCTGCACGCGCTGATCGGCGACATCGCCACCGATGTTCCCGTAGACCTCGCACGCGAGATCGAGTGCGCGCTCAAGGAGCAGCAGCTCCCGCCCTCACAGCCGATGTTCTTCACCTTCCTTGATGCGATACGCAAGGGAGATGGCGAAGACGGCCAGCCCTGCACCACGCAGATCCTCACCCCGCACACCCTCGCCTCCCTCGGCCGTTCACTGTCCGCACTGAATGCCGTGCTCGATCTTCTGCACGCGGCAGAGCACACGCGCGTGGACGGAGGTGCCGACGAGCAGATTGGCGACTTCCATCGAAACGGGCTGCTGCTGGCCGCACGCCAGATCGCGCATGCCGCACACACAGGACTTGGCGATGCGATCACAGCCGGGGGAAAGGAGCCCGGTTGAATCACGGGCAACAAAAAAGCCCCCATTGCTGGAGGCTTCTTTCGTTCTGCAACATGGTGGGCGGTACAGGGATCGAACCTGTGACCCTTGCCGTGTGAAGGCAATGCTCTACCGCTGAGCTAACCGCCCGGTGTGTTGCTGAGCCGCTCATTATAGGGCGGTTTTTCAGGGCGTCAACACCTTTTCACATCGTGTTTCCCGGCCCATTTCCCCTAATCAGCCAGGCATGGCCTGGCTCTACCGGGAGGGGCAATCCGCCCACATCACATCGTATGCGTCGGCTTGTCCGAACCGGTCAGGCCGGCCAGGATCGTCTCGATCTTGTGCCGTACGGTCTCGCCTTCCTGCCCGTCTGCCAGCTGCACGCCGATGCCGGCCGCGCGGTTGCCCTGCGCGCCTGCGGGGGTCACCCAGATCACCTTGCCGGCCACCGGCAGGCGCTCGCTGGAATCGGGCAAGGTCAGCAGCAGGAACACCTCATCGCCCAGGAAATAACGCTTGGGCGTGGGCACGAAGATGCCGCCATTCTTCACGAACGGCATGTACGCGCTGTACAGCGCGGCCTTGTCCTTCACAGCCAGGGACAGGATGCCCTGGCGGGCGTTGCTGGCACTCATCGATTTCCCCTTGCGGCAGGCCGCTCGTTCACCTTGTTCCAGGCCAGCAGCAACTCGACCACCGCAAGGTCTGCGCGCACAGTGGTGCGCAGCAGGTCGCGGGTGCGGTTGGCCGCATCGAACCAGGCTGCAAGCTTGTGCAATCGCTCCGGCGTGGTCAAGGCATCGGTGCTGGCCTGGGCCAGCGCCAGGTCGGCGGCGAAGCGCAGGCGCAGTGCCGCGTTGTCATCGGCACACCATTTCTGCGCCAGTTCCACCGCACCGGTCTTGCCGGCGGCCAGCTGTTCCAGCTCGCGGCCGACGTCGCGACGCAGGCTCAGGCCATCTTCGCGCAGCCAGTTGTCAGCCTGCCCGGGATGGCCACGTGCTGCATCCAGCGCCTCGCGCGCGGCGGCCTCGCTGTGCCCCTGCTGCTGCAGCCAGGCCAGCGCTTCCTCGCGTGGCGGCAGCTTGAATTCCAGGCGCTGGCAGCGGCTGCGTACGGTCTGCGGCAGGCGCGCCGGGTCACTGCTGATCAACCACAGGTAGCGCCCGGGTTGCGGTTCTTCCAGGGTCTTCAGCAGCGCATTGGCGGCCGAACGGTTGATGGCATCGGCCGGGTCGACGATCACCACCTGCGCCACGCCGTACTGCGGGGTCAGCGCCAGCTTGTTGGTGATCTCGCGCACCTGCTCGATGACGATCTCGGTGCGCAGCTTGTCGCCGCTCTTGTTCGGAATGAAGCTGATCAGCTGCAGGTCGGGATGGGTGCCGGCGGCAATCAGCTGCCGCGTGCGGGTGGCGTGCGCGGCATCACCACGTGCCAGCACATGGTCGGCCAGCGCGAGCGCCACTTCACGCTTGCCCAGCCCAGCCGGGCCACAGATCAGCAGGCCGTGGCCCAGCCGATCCGCATCCAGCGCGGCCACGGTCTGGTCGAACGCGCGCTGCTGCCAGGGCGAAAACGTACTCATGCGCCCTGCCCTTGCTGCAGCCAGCGCTCGACACGCGCGACCACGTCAGCCGCCACGCGTTCCTGCACCTGGCCGGCATCGACCAGCGCGAAGCGCTGCGGGTCCTGTTGTGCGCGGCTGCGGAACACCTCGCGCACGCGCTGGAAGAAATCGTCCTGCTCGCTTTCGATGCGGTCCGGCCACAGATCGCGGCCATTGGCACGCGCGCGGCCAACGGCCACGTCCACGTCCAGCAGCAGGGTCAAACCGGGCAGCAGGCCGACGGCGCGGCGCTCCAGGTCGGCAATCCACTGCGGGTCCAGGCCGCGGCCACCGCCCTGGTAGGCGTAACTGGAATCGGTGAAGCGATCGCTGAGCACATAGGCGCCGCGCTGCAGCGCCGGCTGGATCACCTGGCGCACATGCTGCGCACGTGCGGCGAACACCAGCAGCAGTTCGGCCTCGGCACTGAGCGGTTCGGCAGCGATCTCGGCATCGGGCTTCAGCACCAGGCCGCGGATACGCTCGGCCAGCGGTGTGCCACCAGGCTCGCGGGTCAGCACGACCTCATGGCCGTGGCGGCGCAGGCACTCGCGGATGGCGTTGATGGCCGTGGTCTTGCCCGCGCCTTCGCCGCCTTCCAGGCTGACGAAACGGGGATGGCGAAGCAGCGCGGAACTCATTGCGCCGGGGTCTCCTGGGTGCGTTGCTGGCGCAGCTGCTGCAGGTAGCGGGCTACGGCGGCGTTGTGTTTGTCCAGGCTGGGCGAGAACACGTGTGCGCCGCTGCCATCGCCCACGGCGACGAAGTACAGCGCATCGCCCGGTGCCGGTTGCGCAGCAGCCATCAGCGCATCGCGGCTGGGCATGGCGATCGGGGTCGGGGTCAGGCCAGACCGGGTGTAGGTGTTGTAGGGCGTATCGGTGGTGAGGTCACGGCGGCGGATGTTGCCGTCGTACGCCGCGCCGATGCCGTAGATCACGGTCGGGTCGGTCTGCAGGCGCATGCCGATCTTCAGGCGGCGCATGAACACGCCGGCAATCTGCGGTCGCTCGCTGGCCAGCGCGGTTTCCTTTTCGATGATCGACGCCATCGTCAGCAGCTCGTAGGGCGTATTGATCGGCAGATCCGGCGCGCGGCTTTCCCAGGCTTCGTCCAGCGCCTTCTCCATCGCGCCGTGGGCACGCTTGAGCACGTCCAGGTCACTGTCGCCGCGCTGGTAGACGTAGGTCTCCGGCAGGAAGCGGCCTTCCGGATGCTGGCCGGCGAAACCGAGGCGGTCCATCAGCGCGGCGTCATCGAGGGTATCGGTGGTGTGCAGCAACGGATCGGCGCGCTTGAGCGCGGCGCGCAGCTGGCGGATGTTCCAGCCTTCGATGATGGTGACGCGGTGCTGCAGCACCTTGCCGGCGCGCATGCGCAGCAACAGTTCGCGCGGGGTCAGGTCCGTGCTCAGCGCGTACTCGCCTACCTTCAGCTTGCCGGCGGCGTCCAGCTGGCGCGCCAGCAGCTGCCACTGGGTGTCCTGGCCCTCGTCCACGCCGGCCTCGCGCAGCTTGCGCAGCACGCTGTTCATGCCATCGCCGCTGGCGATGACCACGCTGTCCGCACTGGGGGTCAACGGCACGTCGGCAAACTGGCTCTGCTTGTAGAAGAACCACGCGCCCGCGCCGGCCACGATGGCGACCAGCACCAGCAGCAGCGTTACCACCCACAGACACCCGCGCTTGGCTCCCGCCATGGACTACCTCTGAACTCGATTCCGTCGTGCAGGATACCGTGCCGCTGGTGTGGGGTCATGACCGGGGTGGCGTCTCCGTGCCGACCAACGGTCGGCACCCACCATCACCAGTAGATCCACGCCATGCGTGGATGAACGGCCATGGCCGCGGCCGGCGCTACCCCTGCTGGCCAAGCGCCCGCAGCAGCCCGCGCGCCTTGGCCCGGGTTTCGTCCAGCTCCTTGTCCGGGTCCGAGTCGACCACGATGCCGGCACCGGTACGGAAGCTGACCTCGTTGCCATCCACTTCGGCGGTACGGATCAGGATGTTCAGGTCTAGGTCGCCATCGCGGTTCAGCCAGCCGAACGCACCGGTGTACGCGCCGCGCGGCACCTGCTCCAGCTCGCTGATGATCTGCATGCAGCGCACCTTTGGACAGCCGGTGATGGTGCCCCCAGGGAAGGTGGCAGCGATCACTTCGCCCGGGGTCACGTCCGCGCGCAGATGGCCGCTGACGTTGCTGACGATGTGGTGCACGTGCGCGTAGCTTTCCACGGTCATCAGCTCGTCCACGACGACCGTGCCGGGCAGGCAGATGCGGCCCAGGTCGTTGCGCTCCAGGTCGATCAGCATCACGTGCTCGGCGCGCTCCTTGGGATGGCCGACCAGCTCCTGGATGCGTGCGGCATCGTCGTCGCCCTCGAAGCGCGGGCGGGTGCCGGCGATCGGGCGGGTCTGCGCGTGGCCGCCGTGCACCGAGACCAGCCGTTCCGGCGACGAGCTGACCACATGCCGGCCATGCGCACTGAACAGGCCGGCAAACGGCGCCGGATTGGCGCGTCGCAGCTGCGCGTACAGCGCCTGCGGACTGACCGCCGTGGCGAACTGCGCGCTCCAGCGCCGCGACAGGTTCACCTGGAACACATCGCCGGCGCGCAGGTACTCGATCACCCGGCGCACGCCATCGGTGAAGCGCTGCGGCTCGTCTTCGCTGACCGATTGCGGCGGTTGCCAGCCCTGCCCGGCCTGCGGCAGTTCGCCGGCCACCAAGGCGACCAGCGTGTCCAGCAGCGCCTGCTCGCCCGCTTCGGCAATGAGGAAGCTGGTGTCGGTCTGGTGGTCATGCAGCACGGCGGCCGGGCAGCGCAGGGCGAGCGCGGTCGGGTGACCGTCATCGCGCGCGCGCGCCGGCAGCACCGGTTCGACCTGGCTGGCCACTTCGTAGTCCAGCATCAGCGCCCAGCCACCCCGGAACGGCAGCGCGTGGCCGCCGTCGTGCGGCAGCCGCTGCGCCTGCCATGCGCGGTCCAGCGCTTGCAGGAAACTGCCGGGCTGCACCGCACCGTGCTGGTCGCGCACCTGGCCATCGGCGTCCAGCTGCAGGGTGTCACCCTGCGCGGCCAGCAGCAGGCTCCAGCGGCCCTGGGCGGTACCCGAGGCGGTGGACTCCATCAGCAGCGGGAAACGCGCCGGGTCGCGCTGCTGCAGGGCCAGCAGGTCGATCGGGTGTGGCAGCGGATGGATCAGCGGGGCGTGGGTCATGGCGGCCAGTTCGGGAGACGGATACACGGAAGCCGCCTTGCGGCGGCCTCGTGGTTGGCGGAGTCGAGCCTGGCTCGACGCTGCCGGTGCGATCAGACGCGCTTGAAGATCAGCGTGCCGTTGGTGCCGCCGAAGCCGAAGCCATTGGACATCACCACGTCGACCTTGGCCTGGCGTGCTTCGTTGGGCACGTAGTCCAGATCGCAGCCTTCGCCCGGCTGCTGCAGGTTGATGGTCGGCGGAATCACGTTGTCGCGCATTGCCAGCACCGAGAAGATCGCTTCCACGCCGCCGGCAGCGCCGAGCAGGTGGCCGGTCATCGACTTGGTGGAGCTGACCATCATCTTGTAGGCGTGGTCGCCGAAGGCGGTCTTCATCGCCATGGTCTCGCCGAGGTCGCCCAGCGGGGTCGAGGTGCCATGTGCGTTGAGGTAGCCGACCTGCTCCGGGGTGACACCCGCATCCTTCATGGCCATGGCCATGCAGCGCGCAGCGCCTTCGCCGTTCTCGCTCGGCGCGGTCATGTGGTACGCGTCGGAGCTGGCGCCGAAACCGGCCAGCTCGCAGTAGATCTTCGCGCCACGGGCCTTGGCGTGCTCGTACTCTTCCAGGATCAGGATGCCGGCGCCGTCGCCCAGCACGAAGCCGTCACGGTCCTTGTCCCACGGGCGCGAGGCCTGTTCCGGGGCGTCGTTGCGGGTGCTCATCGCCTTCATCGCGCAGAAGCCGCCCAGCGCCGTCGGCGAGGAACCGCGTTCGGCACCGCCGGCCACCATCACGTCCGCATCGCCGTACTGGATCATGCGCATGGCGGTGCCGATGGAATGGTTGGAGGTGGCGCACGCCGAGACCGCCGAGAACGACGGGCCCTTCAGGCCGCTGATGATGCTCAGCTGGCCCGGCAGCATGTTGATGATGGTCTTGGGCACGTAGAAGGGAGAGATCTTCTTCCCCTCGTGGAACTCGATGGTCTGCTCTTCGATGCCGAGCAGGCCGCCGATGCCGGCGCCAACGATGGCGCCAATGCGGTCGGCGTTGGCGTCGGTGATCTCCAGGCCCGAATCATGCAGGGCCATGAAGGCGGCACCGAGGCCGTAATGGATGAACGGGTCCATCTTCTTGGCATCCTTGCCGCTGACCCGGTACTTGCCGAACAGTTCGTTGTCGGCGGTGATGTCAAAGCCTTTGACCTCACCTGCGATCTTGGTGGTAAACCGTTCCAGGTAGGCATCAGAAACGTTGGTCAGCGGACCGATGCCCGAACGACCGTGGGTGATGCCTTCCCAGCTGCTGGCCAGATCATTGCCCAACGGCGAGACCATACCCAGGCCGGTTACGACGACGCGACGCTTCATTGCTGATTCTCCTGACCCGAACGTTCTTTGCGGGTAACGCGGTTTACTTCGGTGTGGTACGCAAACACACGGGGCCGCAAACAGCGGCCCCATGGGGTGTCGTGCGCGGCGAGCTCGACGCCCGCGCGCGCACTGACGTCCTGCATCAGGCCTTGACGTGGGCCGTGATGTAGGTGATCGCAGCCTGCACGGTGCTGATCTTCTCGGCTTCTTCGTCCGGGATCTCGCACTCGAATTCTTCTTCCAGCGCCATCACCAGCTCGACGGTGTCCAGCGAGTCAGCGCCCAGGTCATCGACGAACGATGCGCTGTTGGTGACTTCTTCTTCCTTGACGCCAAGCTGTTCGATGACGATTTTCTTGACGCGTTCTTCGATGGTGCTCATGGGATATCGCTCCAGATGGAGTAGTGGTTCAAAAGTGGTCGCCATCAAAGGCGATGGCCGTGGGATAGTGTAGTGGAAACCGGCGTGACCTTGCATTGCAGCAAAAATCCTCGCAGATCAACCACTTGCGGCGCGATCCCTGCGCCCCTTGCTTACGGCATGTACATGCCGCCGTTCACATGGAGAGTTTCGCCGGTGATGTAGCCGGCAGCCGGGCTGGCCAGGAAGGCCACCGCGTGGGCGATGTCCTCCGGAGAACCCAGGCGTTCGAGGGCGATGTCGCCGATCAGCGCGGTACGCGCCTCTTCCGGCAGTGCCTTGGTCATGTCGGTGTCGATGAAGCCCGGCGCGACCACATTGACGGTGACGCCGCGCGAGCCGATTTCCTTGGCCAGCGACTTGGAGAAACCGATGATGCCGGCCTTGGCGGCGGCGTAGTTGGCCTGGCCGGCGTTGCCGGTCACGCCCACCACCGAGGCGATGTTGATGATGCGGCCCTTGCGCGCCTTCATCATGCCGCGCATGACCGCCTTGCTGGTGCGGAACACGCTGGTCAGGTTGGTGTCGATGATCGACGCCCAATCGTCTTCCTTCATGCGCATCAGCAGGTTGTCGCGGGTGATGCCGGCGTTGTTGACCAGGATCGAGATCGGGCCGAATTCCTTGGCGATGCCGTCAAGCACGGCGTCGAGCGCGGCAGCGTCGGTGACGTTCAGCGCACGGCCGTGACCGCCGTGGGCGGCCAGGCGCTCGCCGATCGCGGCGGCGCCGGAATCGGTGGTGGCGGTGCCGATGACGGTGGCGCCCTGGGCGGCCAGCAGATCGGCGATGGCGGCACCAATGCCACGGCTGGCACCGGTAACCAGTGCGATTTCACCCTGCAGGGGCTTGCTCATGATGTTTTCCTCAGGCTGGGGCGGCCGCCGCACCCGTGCCGCTTGCAGCGGCCACCGGCGCGGTCGGCAGGAACAGGGGCAATCAGGCCGACCACGTCTCGCGGGCGGTTTCGAAGTCGCCCGGGGTGGCCAGGGAACGGCCGTCGATGGCCTTGTCGATGCGCTTGACCAGGCCGGTCAGCACCTTGCCCGGACCGCACTCGGCGATCTGGGTGACGCCACGGGCGGCCAGGGCCTGCACGCAGCCGGTCCACTGCACGGGCTGGTACAGCTGCTGCACCAGCGCGGCGCGGATCGCGTCCACGCCGTCGTGCACCTTGGCGTCGACGTTCTGCACCACCGGCAGCTGCGGCAGCTGCCAGGACAGGCCGGCCATCACTTCGGCCAGGCGGTTGGCGGCTTCGCGCATCAGCGGGGTGTGCGAGGGCACGCTGACGGCCAGCTTGACCGCCTTGCGCACGCCCTTCTCGGCCAGCAGCGCCAGCGCACGGTCGACCGCGGCAGCGTCGCCGCCGATCACGATCTGGCCCGGCGAGTTGAAGTTGGCCGGAACCACCACCTGGCTGCCGGCGGCTTCCGCGCAGACGTCCAGCACCAGCTGGTCTTCGGCGCCGAGCACGGCGGCCATGGCGCCGACACCGGCCGGAGCGGCGTCCTGCATCAGCTGGCCGCGCAGGCGCACCAGGTGCGCACCGTCGTGCAGGCTGAGGGCGCCAGCGGCGACCAGGGCGGTGTACTCGCCCAGGCTGTGGCCAGCCAGAACCGACGGACGCGGACCGCCTACGGCGTTCCAGGCGCGCCACGCGCCGATGCTGGCGGCCAGCAGGGCCGGCTGGGTGTATTCGGTACGGTTGAGCATTTCCTCCGGGCCACCCTGGGACAACGCCCACAGGTCGACGCCGGCACCATCGGATGCCTCGGTGAAGGCCTCACGCACCTGCGGGTGCAGTTCGGCCAGCTCGGCCAGCATGCCCACAGACTGCGAGCCCTGACCGGGGAAGACAAAAGCGAGGGTGGATAGGGTCACGCGGTCATCCGCTTGTTGCAATCGAAGCGGGCCATGATAAGGGGGAACATGCCGTGTCGTCTGTACGTGCGCGTATGCACGGCGTATGGATCATGGGCGGGGTTGGCTCCCTTTTCCTGCGGAAAAGGGCTCCGACCCCTGTCCGCAATCAGCAGAGCAGCTGCAGGATGTCCAGCTCGCCGTCGGCAAACCAGTCCATGCACAGGCCGACCACCATCAGCAGGCCCAGCGTGGTGGCGCCGTGGGTGATGAAAATGGAGTGGGCCAGCGCACGCGCCGAGCGCCCCAGCTTCATGCACACCCGCGCCAGGCGCTGCAGGCGGCCACTGACGGCGTGTACGTGCGCACGCACCGGTGCCTGCACCCCGTTCATCGCCTCGGCCATCATCGCCTGCAGGCTTTCGGGGCGGTCGGCGTAGTACTTGGCCACGCCGTAACCGAACATCAGCCAGTCACGCGCCTGTGCCTCGGCCAGGTCCATGACTTCCAGCGGATCTTCTTCGAAGTCGATGAAACCGACGTTCTTGCCATCCCAGGTGAGGTTGCGCGGCAGCGGCTGGCCAAAATAGGCGCCACGCGCGTGCGCTTCGGCAATGGCCTGCATCGCTGCAGCCACGAGGCGATCGCGGCCGGCATCGTCGGCCTCGCGCAGGCAGGTGTTGAACGAGCTGCCGTTGTCGCCGATCACCAGCGCGGCATGGCCACTGCCGATCACCGCGGGAACATTCACCCCCTGCGCCTGCAGTTCGGCCAGCCGGCGGGCTTCGGTTTCGCGCGCGGCGTCGCCACCGCGGTGCGGCGGCGGGCGCAGGGCATCGAGATGGAACCGGCGGGCAACAAAATTGAGCAGGCCCAGGGCCACTGCTCGGCTTCCTTCGCCGTACTGCTTCAGCCAGGCGCGTTGCCCTTCGATGACGATGGGCTCAACCATGACAGTCTCCTTTAACGCATTACGGCCCCAGAGGGGCCGTAACGACGGTTTCACGTTGTCGTAACTCGCACTATCAATAGCGCAGCAGTGCCGAACCCCACGTGAAGCCACCACCGAATGCTTCCAGCAACAGCAGCTGGCCGCGCTCGACCCTGCCGGAACGCACAGCCGCATCCAGCGCCAGCGGCACCGAGGCGGACGAGGTATTGCCGTGCTTGTCGACAGTGACCACGACCTGGTCCATCGACATGTCCAGCCGCTTGGCGGTGGCCTCGATGATGCGCAGGTTGGCCTGGTGCGGGATCAGCCAGTCCAGGTCGGACTTGGTCAGACCGTTGGCGTCCAGGGTTTCGTCCACGACCGAGTCCAGCGCCTTGACGGCGTACTTGAACACGTCGTTGCCCTTCATGTTGATGGTGCCGCCACCGTTGTTGCCTTCACCGAAACCGACCGAGACGCCGACCGGGTTCCACAGCAGCTCTTTCTTGCTGCCATCCGAATGCAGGTGGGTGCTGAGGATGCCGGTTTCTTCGTCGGCCTTGAGCACGACGGCGCCCGCGCCATCACCGAACAGCACGCAGGTGGTGCGGTCTCCCCAGTCGACGATGCGGGTCAGGGTTTCCGCGCCGATCACCAGCACATGGCGGGCATCACCGGAACGGATGAATTTGTCAGCCACGCTGAGCGCGAACACGAAGCCCGAGCAGGCCGCGTTGACGTCGAAAGCGGGGCAGCCGCTCACACCGAGCTTGGCCTGGATCAGGCACGCGGTGGAGGGGAAGATCAGATCAGGAGTGGTCGTGCCGACCACGATCATGTCGAGCTGCGACGCGTCGATACCGGCCGCTTCGATCGCACGCAGCGCGGCCTGGTAGCCGAGATCGCTGGTGGTTTCGCCTTCGGCAGCGATGTGCCGTTCACGGATACCGGTGCGCGTCTGGATCCACTCGTCCGAGGTCTCGACCATTTTTTCCAGGTCGGCGTTGGTCAGGACTTTTTCCGGCAAATAGCTACCGGTGCCCGCGATCCTCGAGTAGATCCGCTTGCTCATCATGTTTCCTGTTGCACGAGCCGCCGTTCACCGGCGTGCCCGGGAAAGAAGGCGAAGGCCGCTGCCCAGCGGGCAGCGACCTTCCGGCACATCAGTCTTCCTGGACAGCGGAAGACTTGGTCTGGATGACCTTCTTGCCGCGGTAGAAACCGTCAGCAGTGATGTGGTGACGCAGATGCACTTCGCCGGTGGTCGGGTCGGTCGACAGCTGCTTGGCGCTCAGGGCGTCATGCGAACGACGCTGGCCACGACGGGACGGGGTAACACGGGATTTCTGGACAGCCATGGGATTGCTCCAAACTCGGTTCGTTTTGCTTCGTCGTTTCGTCGCACAGGACGCCAGCGTCCAGCACACTTTTCACTTTCGCCGCAGCCGCCGACGACAACCGGCTGCTATTGTTTCTTCAATGCCGCCAACGCCGCAAACGGGTTGGCCTTTTCAATTTCTTCTTCGGTCGGTGCCCAGTCCTTGTCGACTGCCTCACCATCCGGCGACAGGGGTACCACCGGTACCGCCAGCACCAGTTCGTCCTCGACCAGGTCCAACGGACGCAGCTGGCCATCTTCCGGCACGAGCAACGCCTCGTATTCCTCCGGCAAGGACGATTCCTCGTCTTCGTCGCGGATCAGGCCAAGCCTCTGGGTCATCTTCACCGGCAGCAGGAAGCGCTGCATGCTGCGCTGACAGGTCAGCGGCAACGCGGTATCGATGCTGAGTTCCACATAGGATACCCGCAAGATCTCGTCGCGACCGAATTCGAGCGAGTAATTACACTCGCCTTCGGTATCTGCGACAAGCCCCTGCAGGCGAGTCAATTCAGCCAGGGAGACCTGACCGTCGAAGCGCCTTCGCGCCACGACCATCCGCCAGGCATCCAGCGTTTCGGGTACGTTCGCGGACATAAGCCGCCGAATATTAAGGATCGGCAGGTCGCGTGTCAAATGACTGCCATGGAAGGCTTGCTGTGGCTGGCTGTGCCGGGCCAGACTGCCGCGCCCCGCTCCCGGAATTCCCGCATGCCTGCCCTGGTCCTGGCCTCCACCTCCCGCTACCGCCGCGACCTGCTGGAACGGCTGGGGTTGCCCTTCGACTGCGCACGCCCGCAGGTGGATGAGACCCCGCACGCCAACGAGGCCCCGCTGGCGCTGGCGGCACGCCTAGCCAGCGCCAAGGCGGCCGAGGTGGCCGTCCGCCATCCCGGCAGCTGGGTGATCGGCTCGGACCAGGTGGCGGACCTGAACGGTCAGCCGCTGGGCAAGCCGGGCACGGTCGAGGCGGCGTGCGCGCAGCTGGCGGCAATGTCCGGGCAGACGGTGCGCTTCCACACGGCCATCAGTCTCACCCGCGACGGAGAATCCTTCACGGCAATGGACTTGACCCAGGTGCGCTTCCGCGCGCTGCAGGCGCCGGAGATCGCCCGCTACGTGGCCATCGAGCAGCCGCTGGACTGCGCCGGCAGCTTCAAGTGCGAAGGCCTGGGCATCAGCCTGTTCGAGGCCATCGACAACCGCGACCCGACGGCGCTGATCGGGCTGCCGTTGATCGCATTGTGCGGATTGCTGCGCCAGGCCGGATTCCCGGTGCCGTAACCCGGCCCGCTACACGAGGCACGATGCCTCAGCGTTTTTCCACCACGAACGGCTGCTCCTGCCACGGCTCCACACTGCCGTCGCGACCATGCAGGCGCAGGCCCAGCCAGTGCTTTCCCGGCGCCAGCGTCGTGGTATCGAGCGTTGCATCGAAGCCGACAGCCGGATGTTGCGGATCGGTGCTGTGCGGCCAGGCATGGCGGATATCGAACACCCGCCCGTAGGTGGCATCGCCGATCGAGCGACCATCCACCAGCACTTCCACCCGCGACAGGCCGACACCTTCCTTGAACGCCCAGCCCTTGATCGCCAGCGTGCCGCTCACCACGTCGCCATTGGAAGGGGCGTCCAGCCAGGCCAGTGCGGGTGCCACGCATGGACCCTGCGCGCGCTGCACCGGCAGGCGGAACAACAGGAAACGCTGGAATCCGTGGTCGTTGCTGACCACGCGCGGTGGCGGCAGCGGCCCGACCTGTTCGCAGATCGCGTGATAGCGGGTGAGCAGATCGCGGAAACGCTGATCACTGGGCGACAGCACCAGCAGCATCGGCACGTCGCGCTCGCCCTCATGCACCAGGTTCCATTGCGCCAGCTGCGCGGTACGGCCGTGTTTGTCATTGAGCGGATGCGGCAGCACGTCGATGTCACCGCGGCCCAGCTGGAAGCCCAGTTCGGCGCCCACCTTGAAGTTGCCGGCCAGCACGCGGCTGCCTTCAGGCATCTGCTGCAGTTCTTCGCGGACCGCAGCCGCCAGCGGCTGCCAGCCGGCGAAGTTGCGCGGGTAGTACTTGTCGCCGGCCAACTGCTCGCGCAGCGATGACGAGGACGCCATCAGGTAATAGCCGAAGGCCAGCACCATGCCCAGCCCGGCCAGCCACCAGCCGGTACGCCGCAACCAGCGCGGCCAGCCGTTGAGGATCACCGGCACCGCCACCAGCAGGGCCAGGTAGCCCGGCAGCGGCCAATGGAAGCTGATGCGCTCGACGTCGGTGAAGAAGCCCAGTGCGAAGATGCCCAGCGTCGACACACCACCGACCAGGCCGAAATAGCGCCACTGCACGCGCGCACCGCCGCCACTGCGGGTACCGGCCAGCGCCACCTTCCACATCGCGATGCACAGGATGGGCGTGACCAGCATCGGCTGGATCACCAGGAACCACAGGCCGCGCCACTCGAACGCCCACGGATGACGCTCGACCACCTGGAACTTCAGACCGGCATCGTGATTGTCGGCATTCCAGGCCAGCAGCGGCAGCCATGCCAGTACGCCAACAGCCAGGGCCACCCAGACGCGCGGATCGGTCAGCATGCGCCGGCCCTGCGGCAGCGCCAGCAGGGCAATGAAGCCGACGCCGATCACACCGATGAAGCGATAGTGGCTGAGCGCGCCGATCAGCAGACCCAACGCCAGTTTCACCGCGGAAGACGCGTCGACGTTGCGCAGCAGGCGTGCGCCTGCGTCCAGGCACAGCACGGCTGCCAGCGCCATCGGCACATCAGGTACGGCCAGCAGGCCCAGCGTTGCCGACAACGGCATCAGCAGCGTCAAGCTGCCGGCCTGCCACCCCGCAACATTGCCGAACCAGCGCGCCGCAATGCGCGATACCAGCAGCGGCAGCACTGCGCCAATGGCCAGGAACGGCAGGCGCAGCGCAAGCACATGCTGGCCGCCAAGCTCCACACCCAACCGGGTCAACCAGGCCGTCAGCCCCGGCAGATCCGAATAGGCTGCAGCCAGATGCTGGCCTTCCTGCCAGTAGAACGCCTCATCGACGAACAACGGCAGGCGTGCGGCCACGACCAGCTTGGCCGCTGTGACGAGCGTCCATAACCAGAGAAAAATCGTACGTGCGCGCTGTTCGCCCTGCATTGCTCTATGGATAGAATCGACCGGTTACCGAACTTGAGACGACCATGACAGCTTCGTCCCCCATGCCCAGCATGCTAACCGATCAACTGCGTCAGTCCCTGCGCAATGCGCAGGACCAGGTCAATGCACTGGTGCTAGGCAAGGTGCAGGAGGTTCGACTGGCGTTTGTGGCCCTGCTGTCTGGCGGTCACCTGCTGATCGAAGACCTGCCCGGCCTCGGCAAGACCACGCTGGCCCATGCCCTGGCCAGCAGCCTGGGGCTGAGCTTCCAGCGCGTGCAGTTCACCTCCGACCTGCTGCCGGCCGACGTACTCGGCGTATCGGTGTATGACGCCGGCAGCCGCCAGTTCCAGTTCCATCCCGGGCCGGTCTTCACCCACGTGCTGCTGGCCGACGAGATCAACCGGGCGCCGCCGCGCACGCAGAGCGCGCTGCTGGAAGCGATGGCCGAGCAGCAGGTCACCCTCGACGGTCAAACTCATGTCCTGCCTGATCCGTTCTTCGTGATCGCCACGCAGAACCCGGTGGATCTGTCGGGCACGTTCCCACTGCCCGATTCGCAGCTGGATCGTTTCCTGCTGCGGCTGGCGATGGGCTATCCCAGCGCACAGGCGGAACGTGAGCTGCTGCGCGGCAGTGATCGCCGCGACCTGATCGCCCGCGCGCTGCCGCAGCTGGATGACACCCAGGTACGTGCACTGCGTGAGGCGGTCGGCCAGGTGCATGTCAGCGACGCGCTGGTGGACTACGTGCAGGCCCTGCTGACCCGCAGCCGCCAGCATGCCGGCGTACGCGTGGGATTGTCGCCGCGCGCCGGCCTGGCTCTGCTGCGCGCGGCCAAGGCACATGCGCTGCTGCTCGGCCGTGGCCACGTGGTACCCGAAGACGTGCAGACGCTGTTCGTAGCGGTGGCTGGCCATCGCCTGGTGGGTGAAGCCGAGTCGAGCTCGGGGCCGACGCTGGCACGCGCGATCCTGCAGACCGTCGCGGTCGATTGAAGATGGCATCGCATGTCCGGCGACTGTTGCAGCTGGCACGCCCGCGCATGCCGGAGTCGTTGCCGCAACGGCTGGACCGACGGCGCATCTACGTGCTGCCGACCCGCTTCGGCCTGTTTGTGGCCTGCCTGCTGGTGGCGATGCTGCTGGGCGCGCTGAACTACAACAACAACCCTGCGCTGTTGCTGGCGCTGCTGTTGGCAGCGGCCGCGATCGCCAGCGCCATCGCCGCGCACCTGCAGTTGTCGGGCGTGCAGATCGACGCGATCTCCGCCGAACCGCTGCCGGCCGGGCAACCGCTGCGCCTGCGCGTGGACCTGTCGCTGCGCGACCCGCGAGCGCGCCATGGGCTGCACCTGCAACTGGGCGACAGCGAGGCGTGGCTCGACCTGGCCGCACACGGCCGCGGTGAAGCCGAGCTGGAAGTGCCCAGCGAACGCCGTGGCTGGCTGGAACTGCCGCGCATCCGCCTGTCCACCACCCAACCGCTGGGCCTGGTCAGGGCGTGGTCATGGGTGTGGCCGGAAGAACCCCTGCTGGTCTACCCGCTGGCCGAAGCGAAGGCGCCGCCGTTGCCGCAGCAGGGCAGCGATCCCCTGCACACCCGCGCCCATGCCAATGGCGAGGAACTGCATCAGCTGCGTCCGTATCGCGCGGGAGATCCACCGCGCAGCATTGCCTGGAAACACTCCGCGCGCCGCGACACGCTGCTGGTACGCGAATACGAGAAGCCGATAGGCATCGAAGTGGTGCTGGACTGGCGCGCGCTGGCCCCCTTGGGCCAGGAGGCCCGCATCGCGCGGCTGGCACGCTGGGTGGACAGCGCCGAGCGCGAAGGCCGTCGCTACACGCTGCTGCTGCCGATGCAGCCGCCGATCGGCCCCGGCCAGGGCGCCAGCCACCACCATCTGTGCCTGCGCGCGCTGGCGTTGCTTCCCCATGACTGAGCCTGCCCTGCTGCTGGACCGCAACACCCGCACGTGGACGCTGGCCAGCGCCGCACTGGCCCTGTTGCCACTGCTGCTGCAGCTGCCCACCACATTGGCCGCGTTGATCGCCATGGCAGCGGTCGGCACTGCAGCACTGTCGCAGCGCGGCGTGCTGCCGATGCCGGTGCGCGTGCTGCTGGTGCTGGGCATGCTGGCCGCCATCGTCTGGCAGATGGGAGCGGTGCGCCCGGGCCGGGATACCGGCTGCGCGTTGTTGGCGGCGATGCTGGCGATCAAGTCCAGCGAGCTGCGCACCCTGCGCGATGCACGCAGCCTGCTCGGCTTTGCCCTGTTTTCACCGTTTGCGGCCTTCCTGCTCGACCAGGGGCCGCTGACCACCGTGCTCGCCATGCTCGCCGGCGTCAGCGCCCTGATTGCGCTGCAGCGGCTGGCGCAGGGTGAAGGCCGCAGTACGCCACCGCCGCTGTCCGCGCAGTTGCGTGGCGTCGGTCGCCTGCTGCTGATCGGCCTGCCGCTGGCGTTGGCCAGCTTCTGGCTGTTCCCACGATTGGCCACGCCGCTGTGGGGCATACCCGAACGCGCCGTCGGTACGCCGGGGCTGTCGGACACTATGCAGCCGGACCAGTGGCTGGATCTGATGGCCGACGACACCCCGGCTCTGCGGGCGCAGTTCTTCGGCGCGGTTCCAGCGCCGGCGCAGCGCTACTGGCGCGGGCCGGTACTGACGCAGTTCGACGGGCATGTCTGGCGACGCGACCGCCGTACCGACCGTTTGCCACCTGCCGTCGTGGAACACGGCACGGAGGGCTGGGACTACCAGATCGATTACGAGCCCACCGACCGTCGCCAGCTGGTCGCGCTGGATCTGCCCAGCGCCGCACCGGAAGGCAGCCGGCTTGATGCCGACCTGAGCCTGAGCAGCGACCGCCCGTTGTCCGCGTTGAGCCGCTGGCGCCTGCACTCGGCCCCACCGCAGCGCTTCGATGCCACGCTGTCGACGTACCAGCGCCGCGCTGCGCTGCAGCTGCCGGAAGGCTTCAACCCGCGCACGGCAACCCTGGCCCGCCAGTGGCGGCAGGACGCGGGAAGCGATGATGCAGCAGTGGTCCGTCGCGCCCTGGCGTGGATCACCGCGGATTTTTCGTACACGCTGGCGACACCGGCTCCCGGGCGTGATCCTGTCGATGCCTTCCTGTTCGACTACAAGGCCGGCTACTGCCAGCATTTCAGCTCTGCCTTCGTGGTGCTGATGCGCAATGCCGGCATTCCGGCGCGGGTGGTCACCGGGTTCGCCGGCGGCACGCGCAACCGGATCGGCGACTACTGGGTGCTGCGGCGGATGGACGCCCACGCCTGGGCCGAAGTGTGGCTGCCGCAACGCGGCTGGGTGCGCATCGACCCGACAGCGGCCGTGGCACCCGAGCGCATCCTGGACACGCTCGACGACCGCCTGCAGGCCGGCGCCGATACCGGGCTGCAGCAGCGCTGGCTGCAGCTGGGCCAGGTCGGCGACTGGATGCGCAGGGGCTGGAACGAACTGGTGCTGTCCTTCGACGCGCGCCGCCAGCAGCAGCTGCTGCAACCATTCGGGCTGGACGACCTGCAGCCGGGACAGCTGCTGGCCGGCTTCGTGATGGCGGTGTCGCTGGCGCTGGGGTGGATGGCGTGGCTGCTGGCCCGTGGCGAACGCGAGCGCGATCCGCTGCTGCGCGCCTGGCACCGGCTGGGGCAGCGCTATGCGCGGCTGGGGCTGGGCCGCGAACCGCACGAGCCCGCCCTGCACTGGGCGCGGCGGGTCCACGCGCAGCGCCCCGACCCGGCCCTCATCACACTCAGCCAGCGTTTCGCTGATGCACGCTACGCTGGCACTTGTACCGAGCTCGCCCCATTATTGCGGGACCTGCGCAGGCATCGCCCGACTTCCGGAGCCTCCCCATGAATACCAAGTTCCTCCTCACCGCCGTGGCCGCCCTGGCCCTGTCGGCCTGCGCCACGGCCCCCAAGCCGCTGCAGGGACAATTCAGCCTGGTTTCCCCGCGCGACTCGGTTGCCACCCAGCAGGTCGGCACGCCGGTGCGCTGGGGTGGCCGCATCATCGAAACCAAGCCCGGCCAGGGCGAGACCTGCTTCCAGATCATCTCGCGCCCGCTCAACGGCAGTGGCCGCCCGAACACCACCTCCTCCGATGCCAGTGACGGCCGCTTCATCGCCTGCCGCGCCGGCTTCTACGACCCGGCCGTGTTCGAAGCCGGCCGCGACGTGACCTTCATCGGCAAGATCGATGGCTACGCCAACACCCGCATCGGTGATTACGACTACCGCCTGCCGAAGCTGGCGGCCGACGTGATCTACCTGTGGCCGGAGCAGCGCCAGGTCGATGTGGTGCCCTACCCTTATGGACCGTGGGGCCCGGGTCCCTATGGCCCGTACTGGGGCGGTTACCGCGGCTGGGGCTGGTGGTAGTCCAGGCCCGCTACGCATGATGCAGAAGGCCGCCCCATGGGGCGGCCTTTTTTCATCCATGCATGGTGCGGGTCTGCTCGGGGCGATGTTGCATTGCGACGATTTTTATCCACGCATGGCGTGGATCTACTTTATCCACGCCATGCGTGGACGGCTGCGTCAACGCCCCGGTGCGCCGAAGTGACCCAGCGGCGCGCCCGCCAGCAGATGCATGTGGATATGGAACACGGTCTGCCCGGCATCTTCGCGGCAGTTCATCACGATGCGGTAGCCGTCCTGCGCGAAGCCTTCCTGCCGCGCGTACTCGGCGGCGGCCAGGGCCAGCTTGCCGATCAGGTGCGCCTGCGACGGCTGCAGGTCATCCAGGGTCGGGATGATCTCGTTCTTCGGAATGAACAGCACGTGCACCGGCGCCTGCGGTGCGATGTCCTTGAACGCCAGCACGTCCTCGTCTTCATAGACGATGGTGGCCGGGATCTCGCGACGGATGATCTTGCTGAAGAGGGTTTCGCTGCTCATGGTCGGCCTCGGCGGGGGTTTTTCCGCATTGTAGGCCGGTAACGCCGGGGCATGCCCGGCATCGACTCAATCGCGCACTTCGCTGCGGGTACCGAACGCGTGCGACAGCGTGCCGCGATCGACGTACTCCAGCTCACCACCGAGAGGCAGGCCCTGGGCCAGTCGACTCGGCCGCACCTGGCGGGCGCGCGCCAGCTGCGCGAGGTAGTGCGCGGTGGCTTCGCCTTCGACGGTGGCGCTGGTGGCGATGATCAGCTCCTGCACTTCCGCTTCGGCCAGACGCTGTTCCAGCTGCTCCAGACCCAGCTCGCGCGGCCCGATGCCATCCAGCGGCGACAGCCGCCCCTGCAGCACGAAGTAGACGCCGCGATAGCCGGTGGCGTTCTCGATCGCCAAGCGGTCAGCCGGCGATTCCACCACGCACAACTGGCTGCGCTCGCGGCTGCCGTTGGCGCAGGTCGGGCACAGCTCGGTTTCGCTGAAGTCGCGGCACTGCGCACAGTGACCGATGCGTTCGACCGCCTCTGCCAGCGTCTCGGCAAGGCGTTTGCCACCTTCGCGCTCGCGTTCGAGCAGGTGGTAGGCCATGCGTTGTGCCGTCTTCTGGCCTACGCCAGGCAGCACCCGCAGTGCATCGATCAGTTGTTCAAGCAGCGGTGCGGACACGGCGGTGTGTTCTGTAGAGCCGAGCGCGCTCGACTGGAAATTGCGGACAGTCGAGCACGCTCGACGCTGCACGGTGGGTGGCACCCGGCGGTGCGGGTGCCACGCAGGACATCAGAACGGCATCTTCATGCCCGGCGGCAGCTGCATGCCGGCGGTGGCCGAACCCATCTTCGACTTCGACTCGGCGTCGATCTTGTTGGACGCATCGTTGAAGGCGGCGGCGATCAGGTCTTCCAGCATTTCCGGATCGCTGGCCAGCGACGGATCGATGCGCACCTTGCGGCACTCCTTGGCACCGGTCAGGGTGACGCTGACCATGCCGCCACCGGCGCTGCCGGTCACTTCGATCTTGGCGATTTCTTCCTGGGCCTTCTGCAGGTTTTCCTGCATCTTCTGGGCCTGCTGCATCAGTTGGGCGATATTGCCGCGCATGTCGTCTTACTCGTCAAAAGAACGGATGGAATCGGAAACAACCCGGGCGCCGTGCTGCTGGATCAGCAGCTGGACTTCCGGATCGTCCATGAAAATGGCCTCGGCAGCCTGCTGCCGCTCGCCACGCTGGCGGTCGGCGCGCTGGTGCAGGGTCTCGGCCGGGACCTGCTCGGTTTCCACGGTTTCGACCACGATCTTCAACGCGTGGCCGAGGGACCTTTCCAGCACCTCGCCCAGCGCTGCCAGCGCGCGCTCGGAACGCAGGTACTCAAATCCGGGCGAAAGGCCCAGTTTCAAGACCCCCTGCTGGCAACTGATGAAGGCCGCATTGGCTGCAAGCTGTCGCGATGGACCGCTCAGGCCACTGTTGGCAACCAGGTCGAGCCAGTCCTCGGCACAGGCAAGCTCGCTGATGCTGCCCGCCGCAGCGCGGTCGGAAGCGACAACCTCGACGGCCGGGGCGATCGGGATGCCTTCGGCACGGAACGGACGCTCCGGCACGGCAGCAGCCTCTGCAACCGGCTGCGGCGCCGGCACTGGCGGCTCGTGCCACGGGGCGACCATGGCCGCGTCGGGCGTCGCCATCTCGGCCGCCAGCGCTTCATCGCGCGCGCCAGCCTCGTCGGTCGCCCACGGCGGCAGGTCGTCCGCCTCGGCGGGTGCCTTGGGCGTGGCCGCCTCTGGAGCCGGCTGCGTCTTCATCGGCAGGGGTGACCCGGGTTCTTCGACCGGAACCGGTTCAGGTTCAGGAGTCGGATCCGGCTCCGGGGTCGGCTCGGGTTCCGGCTCGGGTTCGCGCTGTGGTGCCGGGGTCGGCGTCTGTGCGATGGCCTCTGCCAGCACCGGTGCCGAGGCCTGGGCGACGGCTGCGGCTTCTGGCGCCGCAGCAGCCGCCGTGGCAGCGCCTTCGTGGCTGCCAGCAACGCTGCCCCCGGTCTGGCCCGTACCGGTCGGTGCGCTGCCACCGGAGGATTCCGGAGTGCGCGGCACCGACGGCACCGCAGCCGCTGGGCGGAACGCCAGCATGCGCAGCACGGCCATTTCAAAGCCGGCGCGCGGGCTGGGCGCCAATGGCAGATCGCGACGACCGTTCAGGGCCATCTGATACCAGAGCTGGACCACTTCCGGGCGCAGGCGCTCGGCAAACACGCTGGCATCCAGTCCTTCGGCAGCGGCGGACGCGCCCGGCACCAGTTGCTGCACCTGGATGCGGTGCAGGCCCTCGGCCAGCGCATCAAGCACGCCGCTCCAGTCCGGCGAGAACTCGGCCAGCGCCGCTACCACCTGCAGCAGGCGCGGGCCATCGCCTTCGGCCAAGGCATCGAGCATGGCCGCCACCTGGGTACGGTCGACCGTGCCCAGCATGGTGCGCACCACGTCCTCGCGCAGCGCACCGCCGGCGTAGGCAATGGCCTGGTCGAGCAGCGACAGGCCGTCACGCAGGCTGCCGTCGGCGGCCTTGGCCAGCTGCACGATGGCGGTCGGGTCCGACTCGATCTCCTCGGCGGTGAGGATGCGGGTCATCTGCCCCTGGATCTGATCTTCATCCAGGCGCTTGAGGTTGAACTGCAGGCAGCGGCTGAGCACGGTGACCGGCAGCTTCTGCGGGTCGGTGGTGGCCAGCAGGAACTTCACATGCTCCGGCGGCTCTTCCAGCGTCTTCAGCAGCGCATTGAACGCGGCCTTGGACAGCATGTGCACTTCGTCGATCAGGTACACCTTGTACTTGCCACGCGAGGGCATGTACTGGGCGTTCTCGATCACCTCGCGCACATCGTCCACGCCGGTATTGGACGCGGCATCGATTTCCAGCAGGTCGATGTAGCGACCGGCGTCGATGTCCAGGCAGGCCGCACACTGGCCGCAGGGATCGGCACTGGTGCCCTGCTCGCAGTTCAGCGATTTGGCGAAGATGCGCGCGATCGTGGTCTTGCCCACGCCGCGGGTACCGGTAAACAGGAACGCATGGTGGACCCGGCCGCTGTCCAGCGCATTGCTGAGCGCACGGACCACGTGTTCCTGGCCCACCAGCTCGGCAAAACGCTTCGGACGCCACTTGCGGGCAAGGACGAGATAGGACATCAGGCCACCGTCTTCCATCGGATGTTCCATTGTGCCACGCCTGTCCAGCCCTCTCGCCCTGCAAACCAGTGCTTGTGTCCTGCCGCTGCGCCCGCTAGAATCTGCGCCCCTGCTGAGGCGTTTGCCGATGGCAGGGATCCGGAGAGGTGTCCGAGTGGTTGAAGGAGCACGCCTGGAAAGTGTGTAAGCGTCTAAACCGCGCTTCGGGGGTTCGAATCCCCCTCTCTCCGCCAGATAACTGAAAAAGGCTGCCCGAAAGGGCAGCCTTTTTCAGTTATCTGGCGCGGGACGCGAAGTGCGCTGCGCGCGCTTCGCCCCAGACGTTGCTGCGCAACGTCCGGGCCCCTCCCTTTGCCTGCCTCTCCCCGCCCCTGTCGGGGCAGCCCCTCAACAGAGGGGCTTGCTCCTCCAGATGCATCAGTAGATCCACGCCATGCGTGGATGCCTCGGCCCGGTCGAGGCGACTACCCGCCCATGCCCAGCCTCCCGCTGCCCCCGTCCCCAGCGCCCTCACCTTTCGCTGAACAGCTGGTTCAAGGCCGCATACCCCGGCGCCCCCTCCGGCATCGCCATCGCGTCGCCGAGAAAATCCGTGGTCGCCGCGGCCATCGCCGCCCATGCATGCATGAACAACGCCGGCCCTGCGCTCAGCCGCCGTACGCCGGCCTGCGACAGTGCAGCAAACGATGCCATCCCCGGCAGCCACATCAGGTTGAGAGGCAGCGGCACGGCGCCGGCAATCGCCGCCGCCTCGTCCAGCGCGCGCAGTCCCGGCACGAAGCCGCCGTCGGCACCGGCACGTGCATAGGCCTGCAGCCGATCGATGCTCATCCCGACGGCCTCCTCACCTTCGGCGAGGCCGCGCAGATAAACGTCAGTGCGCGCATTGATGAACAGTGGTCGCCCGCCCAGCGCAGAACGGATGGCGCTGATCTTGGCCACCAGCGCCGCAGGGCTGCCGGCGCCGTCTTCGATGTTGATCCCGACCACACCCGCATCGACCAGGCGCAGCACCCTCGCAGCGACCACGTCGGGCGCATCGCTGTAGCCATCCTCGATATCGACCGTGACCGGCAGCGAGGTCACACCCACAATTTCGGAAATCCGCTGCAGCAGCGCAGTATCAGGCAGCGCACCGCCATCGGCATGACCGCAGGACCACGCCATCGCAGCACTCGATGTTCCCACCGCGAGCGCCCCCTGCTGCTGGACCAGGCGGGCGCCACCGGCATCCCATACGTTGGGCAGCACGTAAAGATCGGCGCCTTGGTGGAGTTTTACGAAACTGGCATGAGCATTCGACATGGAACCTCCTGATGACGGGGACCTGCAGTCTGCGCCCGAACCGGTTTCCGGGCTCGCCATGTTCGGACATCAATGGCACGGACCTCGCGCACAATGTGCCCGCCACCACGATGACGTTCCTTCATGACACCCCGCCCCTACCACTGCAGCGACATCACCGCCTGCCTGTCGATCTTCGACAGCAACGTGCCCACCTACTTCGCCCCCCAGGAGCGAGGAGACTTCGAGCGCTTCCTGCACGAACATGCCGCACAGTGCGCATTCCAGGTGATCGAGGTCGATGGCCAGGTGGTGGCCTGTGGTGGTCTCTGGAACTGCGGCGAAGGCAGCACCAGCTTCTGCTGGGGCATGGTTGAACGAAGTCGCCACAGACAGGGGCTGGGACGCACGCTGGCAGTGGCCCGGCTGCATCAGGCTGACACAGACCCGTCGATCCAGCGCATCACGCTCAGTACCAGCCAGCACACGCAGGGCTTCTATGCCGGCCTCGGCTTCCAGGTGGTACGCGTGGTGGCCGACGGCCACGGCGCCGGGATCGACGCCGTGGAGATGGAGCGGGTGCTGTAGCTTCCCGCTCCCGACGGATCCACGCAGGGCGTGGATCTACCGTTGGCATGCGTCAGCTCAGAAGCCGACGCGCAGGTTCAACTGGCCACCAACATCGTTGCGACCGTCGCCATGCTGGCCCTGCACGAACAGCGACAACTGGCTGCTGCGTCCCAGGCCCACGGCTACGCCGACCTGGCTGACCAGCGCATTGCGCGCCATCACGGCACTGTAGGCGTCGAACGCATTGCCACCGACGGCGAAGCTCTGCCGGCTGGCTACGTCGGTGTCACCGGACGCGTGCTGCCAGCCCAGCCCGACCGTCAGCTGTGCCGGATAGCGATCGCCGCTGCCCACATCCCAGCGGCCGCGAACGCCGACGGTGCTGACATTGAGCGTGTCCTTGCCGCCCTCCAGTACCAGCGCCGCGCTACCGCCCTGCTCCACCGCCCGATCGCTGTCCACCCAGTGCTTGGTGAACTGCACGTACGGCTGCAGCTGCGTCCGGCCATGGGTCCAGGTCCAGCTGCCTTCGATCTGGGCGATGGTGACATCCGAGTCCTGGCGGCTGTGCAGGGTCTGTGCCAGCAGCGGCACTTCACGCGTGGTGCGCGTGCGGTAATCGCCGCGCGACACGCTGCCACCGACCGCAAACCCGTTGTTCCACTCGCCCTGCGCATACAGCCCATAGGTATTGCCGCGCAGGCGTGCACGCGACTGGCGATCGTACAGCCGCGTATCCAGCCGCTCGCTGCCCGCCGCCGCACCCAGCACCACATGCTCGCCGAGCTTCCAGTCGACGCCGGCCATCAGTGCATTGCGGTTGGCACGGATCTCGTCACCGTTGCCATCGCCGTCCTGCTTGAACACCTTGCCGCTACCGGCCAGCCATGCCGAAGCACGCTCGCCCCGCACCGTCGGCAGCTCGCTGCCCAGACGCTGGCGGATGCCCTCTTCCAGGTAGTTGTCGTACAGCAGCACTGCACGGCTGGCCGCATGCACTTCACCGGAGAGCTGGTTGAACGCGTTGCGCGCGGTGGCGGTGTCGTAGGCCAGCAGCGTGTTGTACAGGCCCAGCGCCGCGCCGGTCTGCGGCAGGCTGTCCAGCGCCGATGCCACGCCCAGCTGGTTGCGGGTCTGCGCCGCCGTGACGAAGGCCGCTGTCTGCTTCACATCGATCTTCAGCTGCGCGGCATTCGGTGTATACACCGGGCTCAGCGAGAGGAAGGCCGAGGTGGTGGTGGGCGGCACGAACTGCCCGCTGACACCGCCGCCTGCGTTGATGATCGTGTACTGCTGGCCTTGCTGGTAGCTGGTGTTCGGGTTGATGGCATTGACCACCACCGATGCACCGCCGATGTTCGCGCTGCCACCCACCTGCACCACGTCGCTGCCGGTAGCGCCCAGGTCGACCGACAGCGTGCTGCCCGGTGCCAGGGTCAGGTTGCCACCCACGGTGATCGTGCCCGCACCGTTGCCGCCACTGCTGCCATTGCCCGGGCCGTTGCCCGGCGACAGCACACCGCCGCTGCTTACGGTGACGCCGCCAGCGCTGCCGCCGATGGTGCCGGTACCCGACAACGTGGTGCCGCTGCCGATGGTCCATTGGCCACCGATGGTGCCGGTGACATTCAGGCCACCGCCGGTGACTTGGCCAGTACCGGTGAATCCGCCACTGTTGCCGCCCAGGTTGAGCGGGCCCGGGCCGGCCTGCACGATGCTGCCAGTGCCACTGATGCTGCCACCCAGTGTCGTGGTGCCGCCGGTGTTGACCACCAGGCCACCATTGTTGGTGATGTTGCCGGTGATCGCGCCGCTGGCGCCGCCGTTGCCGATCTGCACGGTACCGCCAGCGTTGATCGTGGTGCCGCCGGTATAGGTGTTGTTGCCGGTCAGGGTCAGCGTGCCGCTGCCGGCCTGGGTCAACCCGCCGCTGCCACTGACCACGCCGCCAAGCGTGGTGTTGCCGCCGACATTGAACACCAGGCTGCCGTTGTTGCTGACGTTGCCGGCGATCGCACCGCTGGCACCGCCATTGCCGACCTGCAGCGTAGCGCCGGTGTTGATGGTGGTACCGCCGGTGTAGGTGTTGTTGCCGGTCAAGGTCAGCGTGCCGGCACCGGCCTGGGTCAGTCCGCCGCTGCCACTGACCACACCACCCAGCGTGGTGTTGCCACCGACGTTGAACACCAGGCTGCCGTTGTTGCCGACGTCGCCGATGATCGCCCCCGTGGCGCCACCATTGCCCACCTGCAGGGTGCCACCGCTGTTGATGGTGGTGCCGCCGGTATAGGTGTTGTTGCCGGTCAGGGTCAGCGTGCCGCTGCCGGCCTGGGTCAGGCCACCGCTGCCGCTGACAGTCCCACCGAGTGTCGTGTTGGCCGACAGGTTGACCACCAGCGCGCCGTTGTTGGTCACGTCGCCGACGATTGCACCGGTCGCGCCGCCATTGCCGATCTGCAGCGTGCTGCCCCCGTTGATGGTGGTGCCACCGGTGTAGGTGTTGTTGCCGGTCAGGGTCAACGTGCCGCTGCCGGTCTGCACCAGCCCACCGCTTCCACCGATGGTGCCGCCGAAGGTCGTGTTGGCATTGCTGCCGCCGGTGGTCAGGGTGGAACCGCCCAGCACCACGTTGCCGCTGGCAACACCGGCCAGGCCACCGATGCTCTGGTTGCCGGCCGCACTGATGTCCAGCGTTCCGGCGCCGGCCAGATTCACCGTGCTGGCCGAGGACAGGCTGCCACCGGCCGCGACCACCAGGGTGCCGCTGTTGATCGTCGTGGTACCGGTGTAGCTGCTGGCACCACCCAGGGTCACCGTCGCTGCGCCATCCTTCAGCAGGTTGCCGGCGCCGGCGATGTCGCCGTCCAGCGTCAGCGGCGTGCCGCCCAGCAGGGTCAGCGTGCCGCTTGCCAGCTGCACGTTGTTGCCCAGGGTCAGCGGCACAGTGCCGTCCAACGTGGCATCGCCGCCCACGGTCAGCGCGCCGGTACCCAAGGCACCATTGCTGCCCAGCGACAGACCACCGGCATTGAGCGCCACTCCCCCACCGAAGGTGTTGCTGCCGGTCAGGCCGAGCACGCCCGCACCGTTCTTGACCAGTCCACCGGTACCGCTGATGTCGCCGGCAAACGTGCTGTTGCCCGCTGCGTTGGTGGTCAGCGTGTTGCCGCCAAGGCTGATCGTGCTGCCGGCAACGCCGGACAGCGTACCGATGGCCTGGTTGCCACCGCTGGAGATGTCAAAACCGGTACCGGCGTTGGCCAGGTTCAACGCGCCGGTTGCGGCCAGGCTGCCACCGGCACCGATCGCCAGCGTGCCGGCGTTGATGGTGGTGCCGCCAGTGAAGGTGTTGGTGCCGGTCAATGTCTCGGTACCCGTGCCTGCCTTGATCAGGCCACCGGTGCCGCCGATCGAACCACTGAACACGCCGTTGGTGGAATCACCGATGGTCAACGTGTTCGCACCGAGGTTGACCGTACCGTTGCCGATCAGCGTGCCGAACACCTGCGTGCCACTGCCCGCTGAAAGATCGAAGGTGGCACCGGTGGCGAGATTGACGATGCCACCTGCACTGAGGCTGGCACCGGCCCCCAGAGCGAGCGTGCCCGCATTGATGTTGGTCCCGCCGGTGTAGGTATTGGTGCCGTTCAAGGTGAGGGTAGCCACGCCGTCCTTGGTCAGGCTGCCGGTGCCCGACAGGTTGCCGTTGAGCGTGAGATCGTTGCTGCCCAGTACGGTCAGGCCAGCGTTGAGCACCATGTTGTTGGCCAAGGTCACCGCGCTGCTGGAATCAAGCGTGGAAGCGCCGCCGACCGTCAGCGTGCCCGTACCCAGCGCCGTGTTGTTGCCCACCACCAGGCCGCCGGCATTGAGGGTGACGCCGCCACCGAAGGTGCTGGCACCGTTGAGCGTCTGCACGCCGCTGCCATTCTTGACCAGCCCACCGCTGCCGGTCAGGGCGCCGTTGAACGTCGCGTCGGTGGTGCCTCCCAGAGTCAGGTTGTTGCCGCCCAGCGACACCGTGCTGCCGGCCACGCCCGCCAGCGAACCGATGCCCTGGTTGCCACCGGCGGAGATGTCGAACGTGCCAGTACCGGCCAGGTTCACCGCACCGGTCGGCGACAGGCTTCCGCCCGCGCCGATCGCCAGCGTGCCGCTGTTGATGACCGTACCGCCGGTGAAGGTGTTGCTGCCGGTCAGGGTCACCGTTGCCGCGCCGTTCTTGATCAGGCCACCGTCGCCGGTGACTGCCCCGCCCAACGTCAATGCATTGCTGCCGAGCAGATTGAGCGTCGCACCAGCCAGCAGGCCGATATCGTTGCCGAGAGTCGCGGCGATGCTGCTGTCCAACGACGCGTTGGCGCCCACGGTCAGCGCGCCGGTACCCAGCGCGGCATTGTTGCCGACCACCAGGCCGCCACCGTTGAGTGCAACCCCACCACCGAAGAGGTTGGCAGCGCCCAGCGTCTGGATGCCCGTGCCGTTCTTGACCAGCCCGCCGGTACCACCGATCACACCATCAAAGGTGCCGTTGTCGGTGCCGCCAAAGGTCAGCGTGTTGCTACCCAGCGCCACGGCGCTGCCGGCGACGCCGTTGAGCGCGCCGATCGCCTGGTTGCCCGCGGCCGAGATATCGAAGCCGGTGCCCGGTGCGGACAGCGTAACCGCGCCTGTTGCCGCCAGGCTGCCGCCGGCACCGATCGCCAGCGTGCCCGCATTGATCAGCGTGCCACCGGTGAAGGTGTTGGTACCGGTCAGCGTTTCAGTGCCGGTCCCCTCCTTGATCAGGCCACCGGTGCCGGCGATGGAGCCGCTGAAGACACCGTTGGTCGGTCCGCCGACGGTGATCGAGTTCGCCCCCAGGTTGACCGTGCCATTGCCGGTCAGGGTGCCGAAGGTCTGGGCACCACTGCCCGCAGAGAGATCCAGGATGGCGCCGGTGGCCAGGTTGACGATGCCGCTGGCGGCCAGGCTTGCACCTGCGCCCAGCGCGAGCGTGCCGGCATTGACGTTGGTGCCGCCGGTATAGGTGTTCACGCCGTTCAAGGTGAGCGTGGCAGCGCCGTTCTTGGTCAGGCCGCCGGTGCCGGAGATCACCCCGTTGAGCGTCAGCGCATTGCTGCCCAGCACCGTCAAGCCGGCGTTGAGCGTGATGTTGTTGACCAGCGTCGCTGCCAGGCTGGTGTCGAGCGTCGCCGCACCGCCCACGGTCAGCACACCGCTGCCCAGCGCCGCGTCATTGCCGAGCACCAGGCCACCGGCATTGAGGCTGACGCCGCCGCCGAAGGTGTTGGCAGCGGACAGGGTCTGCACGCCTGCGCCCACCTTGACCAGCCCCCCGCCTCCGCTGATCACGCCGTCGAACACCGCATTGGCTGCCGTACCGAAGGTCAGAGAATTTCCGCCCAGCGAAAGGCTGCTGCCGGTCACGCCCGCGAGCGCACCGATGGCCTGGTTGCCACCGGCACCGGAG
The DNA here is from genome assembly GCF_042787595.1 of Stenotrophomonas sp. YIM B13575. Lineage (NCBI taxonomy): Bacteria > Pseudomonadati > Pseudomonadota > Gammaproteobacteria > Lysobacterales > Lysobacteraceae > Stenotrophomonas > Stenotrophomonas sp. YIM B13575. The sequence continues at coordinate 80,172 of NZ_JBHZOP010000020.1, forward strand.
ATATCCAGACCTGCGCCGAGGCCGCCGAGCGTCACGTTGCCGCCCGCGGCAAGACTGCCCCCCGCCCCCAGTGCCAGCGTGCCCGCATTGACCAGAGTGCCGCCGGTATAGGTATTGGCACCGCTCAGAGTAAGCGTGGCCGTTCCGTTCTTGGTCAGCGCGCCGGCGCCGGACAGCAGCCCCGCCAGGGTCAGCGCGTTGCTGCCCTGTATCGCCAGCGTGGCGCCCGATGCCAACCCGATGTTGTTGCCGAGGGCGAGCGCGGCACCAGCGTCCAACGATGCATTGCCCCCCACACTCAGCGAGCCGGTACCCAGCGCCCCTGCATTGCCCAGCGTCAGGCTGCCCGCATTGAGCGCCAGTCCACCGCTGAAGGTATTGGCGCTGTTGAGCGTCAGTGCACCGGCGCCGTTCTTGACCAGACCGCCGGTACCGGACACCACACCACCGAGCGTCAGTGCGTTGCTGCCGATCAGCGTCAGTGCCGAGCCTGCGCCAAGGTTGACCGCATTGGTCAGATCAAGCGCAACGCTGCCGTCCAGGCTGGCGTTCGCAGCAACGTTCAGCGCGCCGGTTCCAAGCGCTCCACTGTTGCCCAGCAGCAGGCCGCCGCCGGCCAGGCTCAGGCCGCCACCGAAGGTATTGGCACCATTGAGCGTCAACACCGTGGCGCCGTTCTTCACCAGGCCACCGTCGCCGGACACCACGCCGCCCAGGGTGACGTTCTGGCTGCCGGGGAGCGTAAGGATCGCACCGGTAGCCAATGCAACGTTGTTGGTCAGGTTCAGTGCGGTCGATCCGTCCAGCGACACGTTGCCGCCGATGTTCAGCGCGCCGGTGCCGGCCGCTGCACTGTTGCCCAGCAGCACGCTGCCCGCATTGAGATTCAAGCCACCACTGAACCCGTTGGTACCGTTCAAGGTCAGCTGCGAGGCACCGTTCTTGGTCAGGCTGCCGACACCGGAGATGTCGCCGGTCAGGGTGATGTTGTTGCTGCCGCCCAGTGTCAGCGCGGCACCAAGATTGACCGCGTTGCCCAGATTTAGCGCGGTGGTTCCCTCCAGCGTCGCGGCACCGTTGATGCTCAGCGCACCGGTTCCCAGCGCACCGCTGTTGCCCAGCAACAGACCGCCGGCATTGAGCGCGACGCCGCCGGTGAAGGTGTTTGCACCGGTCAATGTCTGTACGCCGCTGCCGTTCTTTACCAGGCCGCCGCCAACGCCACTGATCACACCGGCGAACGTCTGGTCGGTCGCACTACCAAAGCTGAGCGTGTTGGCGCCCAATGCCACGGTGGTACCTGCCACGCCGGACAGTGCGCCGATGGTCTGGTTGCCAGCTAGGGAAAGATCCAACGCCGCGCCAGCACCGGACAGGCTGACCGCGCCGGTCGCGGCCAGGCTGCCGCCACTGCCCAGCGCCACCGTGCCGGCGGCAACGTTCAAGCCGCCGGTGAAGGTATTGGCGCCGGTCAGCGTCAGCGTCGAAGTGCCGCTCTTTATCAGGCCGCCGTTGCCACCCAGGGCACCTCCCAGCGTCAGCGGCTGGCCACCCAGCACGTTGAGCGAGCCACCCGCGGCAAGATTGATGTTGTTGCCCACGTTCAACGCCGCGCTTGCATCCAGCGTGGCGGCATTGTTGATGTCCAGCAGGCCGGTACCCAGTGCCGTGTTGTTGCCCAGCAGCAGGTTGCCGCCATTGACGACGACACCGCCACCGAATGTATTGGCGCCATTCAACGTCAGCAGTGCGGCGCCGTTCTTGACCAGGCTGCCGTTGCCGGAAATCACACCGTTGAACACCAACGGCTGCCCGCCCTGCAGCGCCAGCGAACCCCCGGTGCCAAGCGAGACGTTGTTGCCCAGCGAAAGCGCCGTTGTGCCATCGAGGGTGACCTGAGCACCGACGCTCAACGTACCTGTACCCAGCGCGTTGCTGTTGCCCAGCAGCAGCCCGCCGCCGTTGAGGGCCACGCCGCCGGTAAGCGCGTTGCTGCCCAACAGGGTCTGTATGCCGGTACCCACCTTGATCAAGCCGCCGGTGGTGCCGGTGAAGTTGCCGGCGAAGCTGGTATTGCCGAGCCCGCCGAGGGTCAATGTGCGGGTGTCCAAGTTGACCGTGCCGCCGAGCCCGGCCAGCGATCCCACGGTCTGGTTGGCTGCAGCGGTGAGGTCCAGCGTCGTACCGGTGGCCAGCGTCAACGCACCGGTGGGCGACAGACTGCCACCCGCACCGAGCGCCAGCGCCCCCCCGGTGATCGAGAAACCACCGGTCAGCAAATTCGCGCCGCCCAGGGTCAGCGTGCCCGCACCGCTCTTGATCAGGTTGCCCGCACCCGACAGTGAACCATTGAGGGTGACCGCATTGCTGCCGAGCAGATTGAGGTTGCCCCCGCTGTTGACGACGATGTTGTTGGCGAGGTTGAAGGCCCCGCTGGTATCCAGCGATGCGCTGCCGCCTACCGTCAGGCTGCCGCCGCCAAGTGCACCGGCATTGCCAAGCAGCAAGCCACCGGCGTTGAGGTTGACGCCACCGGAGAACAGATTGGCGCCGCCCAGCGTGACCACGCCGGTGTTGCTGACGGTAAGGCCGCCGGCACCGGTAAGCACCCCACTCAAACCAAAGGCGTTGGTGCCGCCCAGCGTCAGCCTGCCCGTGTTGAGCGCGAAGGGATTTGCAAGCGTGAGCCCGGCCGTCGATGCTGCGATGGCACCGCCATTCACGTTGAAGATGCCGGTACCGAATGACGCCGCGTTGTTGAAATTGACCAGGCCATCGTTGAGCGTGGTGCCGGTTCCGGCCCAGGCACCTTGCAGGTTCCAGGTGCCACTGTTGACGGTCAGCTTCTGGAAGTTGAGGTACTGGTTCCAGCCCAGCGTGGTCACTGCTCCCCCGGTACCGGATCCCGGGCCGGCGGCATCGTTCTGCAACACCAATGTGTTGCTGGCTGCCCCGGCGCCCACACCGGCGTTGACCGTACCGGCTGCCGCCAGCGAGACCGAGATGCCGCCCAGCACATCAATTCCCGCCGAGGCCCCGGCGCCGGTCGCCACACTGGATCCGGAAACGGCAGTAAAAGTATTTCCCAGCGTCGAATCGCCGAGGTGGACGCTGCCGGTGATCGTGCCACTGTTGGTGACTGAATTGCCTGCCGCTGATCCAGCCAATCCGACACGCCCGGTAATTCCCCCGGTATTGCGCAGAACCGTCTGCGCGCCGCCGTAGCTGACAATGGCCGGCGCATCGGCCGTACCAAGCCCGCCCAGCAGGAAATTCATGTTGACGGTGCCGGCGTTGTTGATCGTGGTGACACCGCTTGCGCCATTCTGCACAGACAGCGCGCGACCGCTCGCGCCCAGTAGTGAACCGATATCGATGAAGCCCTGCAGCGTGCCGGTAGCGGTGTTGTCGACGGTAATCGTCTGGCCACTCGCGTTGCCGAGCACCGCACCGGAGGCGGCAAAAATACCGACATTGGTACCGATCGTGCCGTTGTTGGTGAGCTGGATGCCGTTACCGCTCAACGTCATCGAGTTGCCCAGGCCAGCGGTGCTCCCGACATTCGCTCCGGCTGCTACGGTTACCTGCACACCATTGGTGGCGTCCACGAAATTGTTGGTGGTCCCGGTGCAGGTAATTGCCGGGCCCGGCGTGGAGCACGCCGCGAACGCCGAACCACTGGCCAGCGTGGCAGCCAATGCAACGGCCAGCTGATGCATTCTCAATCGCGGCACCCGCACCGTGGCACCCTCATTTCCACCTGGATTCTGGGCGACCTCCGAAGCCACCTGCATCACGCCAAGAGCACGATTGAAAACCAGACGGTAAATGCGGTTCATCGGTAAATCTCCATGAAATGACCGGTGGCACAGCAGGCAGGTTTTTTTGAGGTGATGTCGTCCCGCCCTGCTCCACACCGGGAACAAGACCTGCGGTATCAACCTTGGAAAACAATCACACGTTCACGTCAGAGCGCGGCAGGAACGGCGTGCCCCTGCACGTCCGTCATCACGAAAACTCCCCGATTTCGCTTGACGAATGGCCGCACTGTGCGACCGCCACCGCCAGCACCACGTGAATCCGGCACGCTATTTTCATGATGGCCGTCAAATAATCACTGCAGTCGTCACGACTTTGCCGAAAATGCATATTCTCTTGTTTTGGCAAAACGGGAATATCCCTATTCCCGTCGTACCCGTTACCGGCCTCAGCTGCTGGAGAGTTTCATCAGCACCAGGCCGGCGACGATCAATACCGCTGCGCCAATCCGCATCGGGCTGACCTGCTCGCCCAGGAATACGATGCCGACCACGAAGGCACCGACCGCGCCGATGCCGGTCCAGATCGTATAGGCGGTGCCCAGCGGCAGGCTGCGCATGGCGACGGCCAGCAGCCAGAAGCTGGCGATCATGCCGATGATGGTGATGATGCTGGGGGTGAGTTTGGTGAAGCCTTCAGACTGCTTCATCGACACGGCCCAGACGATTTCCAGCAGGCCGGCAAACAACAGATAGATCCAGGCCATGACAGCCCTCCGATGGTAGGGCCAGGCCGTCCTGGTCATTGAATCCCGATGTGGGGGAGGTCGTTCCTCCTGCGGCCGGATTCTAGCAACGGCGGCAGCCCCGGGCCGATGCCGCGACCAACGGGTTACATCGGATTCAGCGCGTGAAGCTGGCGTCAGCACCCATCCCTGCGCTAGAATGCGCGTCTGCCATCGGTCAACTGATGCGCAGTCCGGCTGTGGTCTCCGGCGCTCGATGCGCTGCTTCCCCTGATCCGTGAATCGGCCGCCTCCGGGCGGCCAACGTCTCTATGGTGGCCCCGTCGGCCCCTCGCGACGCTAGGTCGAAAACTCCGCCAGGGCCGGAAGGCAGCAACGGTATCGATCGACGCGGGCGCCGAGGTCAGCCGGCGGGGCCACCGCCTTTTCAGGCGATACCCCGCCCCTGATGGATGCCAACCCTGGTTGCCGCCCTTCGCGGCATGGCCCGGCGCTACCGTGCCTCGGGCGTGCCCTGATGGAACGCCATCCGCCAGCCTGTTGCATGCAGACGCCACAGCGAGCTGCGCAGCACCCAGCGCTGTGGTTGGCCATCGACGTGATAGCGACTGCGGTAACGCGCCTGGGCCAGGCCCGCTGCCAGCATCCACACGGCGTACTGGTCCGACTCGATCAGCACCTGCGCACGCTCCAGCGGGATCTCTTCCAGCGCCTCACGGCCGTAGCACTGGCCGGAGCTGCCGATCTCGCTGAAATCCTCATCCAGCAATGCCGCCAGACGCTGATGATCTGCGCGCACCTGCGGGGAGTGCAGTGCGCGTTCCAGCCCCTCCAGCTCGGCAGCCAGCGCCGGCGTTGCGGCGCGGCCAGCACTGCTCACGGCGGATCCTGCGACAGAACGTGCGGGGCGGTCGGCGGGGCCAGCACAACGCACTGGCCCGGCTGTGCCACCCGGTGCCCACGCGCGGACAGGGCCTGGCCATCGGCCACGCTGGCGTAGTGGTACAGCATCATCCGTGCCTGCAGCTCGGCGCTGTACTCGCGCTCCAGGTCATCCACGCCGGTGTGCGAAGGATTGCCATGCAACCCGCAATCGTGGGCGATCAGCTCATTGTCATTGGCAAAGCGCGCCAGCATTTCCGGAATCGGCCGGGTATCGCCGCTCCAGGTCAGCGCGCCCTGCAGCCGCAGGCCATAGGCCGTCTCCGGCCAGTGGTGGCGCACCGGGAACACCTCCAGGCGCACGCCCTCATGCCAGAACGCATCGCCCACCACGATCAGCTGGAAGGCATCCCAGAAGTTGGCGCCGCCCTCGGCCAGCACGTTCGGGTAATCGCCGATGCGCTTGTGCAGCAGCGGCACCACCGTGGCCGGCACGTACAGGCGCACCTTGCCGCGCCGCTGCGCGCTGAAGAAGGTGTCCACGAACAACCGCTCGAAACCCGCCACGTGGTCCAGGTGTACATGGGTGACGAACAGCGCCTGCGGCATATGCCCGTAGTGCGCCTTGAAGGCAGTCAGGCCTTCACCACCACAGTCGATGGTCAGCCAGGGCCGGCCATCACGCTCGATCACCGACATCGGCGAACCCAGCTCGACCGCCGACGCATTGCCGACGCCGAGGAAACGCAACGACCAGTCCATCAGGTGCCCCGGTTCCAGGCCATGTCATAGGCGCGACGCAGGCGCGCGTAGTCTTTTTCCACGTCTTCCACACTGCGCTCGCCGCGCAGTTTGATCAGCGAACGCAGCAGGCGCTTGAGATTGCGCTCGCGCCAGGCGGTGGCCGGAATGCGGATCACCCCGCGATCGAAGTCGATCAGCCAGCCATGGCCGTTGCCGTCGAACAGGATGTTGTGCGCATTGAGATCGGCATGGTCCAGCCCGGCACGGTGGAAGCGCGCGATCATCCGCCCGGTTTCCTCCCACGGCGCACCGCGCCCGGCCACCAGCGCGCGGTCGGCCAGCGAGCGCACCCCTTCGATCCGTTCCATCAGGATCGCGGCGCGGTAGCGCAGGCCTTCACGCATGTAGAAGGCGGCAATCGGCCTGGGCACCGGCAGTTTCTTCTCGCGCAGCGCGCGCATCAGCCGGAATTCGGCAAAACTGCGGGTCCGGTCCGCCCCCCGCCAGATGTACTGGTCGTGGCTGATCCGGGCCGCCAGCCCTCCGCGCAGGTAGTGCCGCAGCACGCTGGGACCGAACGGCGCATCCACGAACCAGGCACTGCCGCGGCCACCCTCACCCACCGGCCGGGCCTTGCCGGCCCAGTGCTGTGGCGAGAACAGACCGATGTCGGCTTGCCGCAGCCGCTCGCGGTCGAACAGAATGGCCCCGATGCCGCGACCCTCGCGGCATGGCGTCAGCGCTTCATTGGCGTCGAATGCGACCATTCCTTTGAGTCTAACAACACATGGCATCAGCGTCCTCCTCCTTGTGTCTTCTGCGCCTGTCCGCTCTGGGCGATGTGACCCACGTAGTGCCGCTGGTGCGCACCCTGCAGGCCGCGCGCCCGGATACGCCGATCCACTGGATCATCGACAAGGTCGGGCAGAAGCTGCTTGATGGCCTGCCGGGCGTCACCTTCCACGCCTACGACAAGAAGACCGGCATGGCCGGGGTGAAGGAACTGCGCAAGCAGCTGCCGCCCGGGCGTTTCGAGGCGCTGCTGCAGATGCAGGTGGCGTTCCGCGCCAACGTGCTGTCCGCCTTCATTCCCGCCGAGCGCCGCATCGGTTATGACCGCAGCCGCTCCAAGGACCTGCACGGCCTCTTCATCAACGAGCGCATCGCTGATCGCCCGGGCATCCATGTGCTCGATGCCATCGGCAGCTTCTGCGAGCCGCTGGGCCTGCGCCAGACCGATGTCAGCTGGGACCTGGCCGTGCCGCAGGCGGCCTATGACTGGGCCGCCGCGCAATGGCAGGACGATGGCCGCCCGGTGCTGATGATCTCGCCCTGCTCCAGCCACGTGCGCCGCAACTGGTACGCCGACCGCTATGCCGAGGTCGCCAACCATGCCGTCACGCGCGGCTGGCGGATCGTGCTGTGCGGTGGTCGCAGCGAACTGGAGCGCAGCATGGCCGACGCCATCCTGGCCCAGCTGGATGTTCCGGCGCTGGACCTGGTCGGCAAGGACACGCTCAAGCAGTTGCCGGCATTGCTGGCCCGCGCCAACCTGGTGATGACGCCGGACTCGGGCCCGATGCATATCGCCAATGCGATGGGCACCAAAGTGCTGGGCCTGCATGCGGCCAGCAACCCGAACCGCAGCGGCCCGTACTCGGACCGCCGCTACTGCGCGGACCGCTACGACGACGCAGCGCGCAAGTACCTGGGCAAGCAGGCAGCCGACCTCAAGTGGGGCACCAAGATCGAATTCGACGACGTGATGGAACTGATCACCGTCGAGGACGGCATTGCCGCGTTCGAGCGCTACGTGGCCGACCACCTGGGGTGAGCGACGGGCCAAGCGGCTGAGCGGTGTCGGGTATGTGCGGCCCCTGGTCCGCACCGTCCCGCAGCCCGGTGGCACCATCCACGCATGGCGTGGATCCATTGCATCGGGCTGCCCGGGATTACGCGCGCTGCGTGTAGTCCTGGTAGGACTTCTCTTCCACATAGGCCGAGCCCAGCGCCAGGTTGATCGCCTTCTTGATCCGCGCGCGCTCATCGTTGCGCAGGTACACGCTGCGCGCCAGGTCGATGAACCCTTGATCGAAGGCCTGCGCCTTGTCCTTCAGGCGGATGTCGTCCTCGATCTCCCACAGCTGCTCGTTGACCGCCTTCAGCTCGGCGCGCAGCTTGGCGATGTCTTTCACGGCCGCCGGGTGCGCCATCCACGTGGTTTCCAGCGCGGACAGCTCCTTGCGTACGTTGGCCAGCTTGCCTTCGTCACTGATGCGCTCGGACTTGATCTGCAGGATCGAGATCTTGTCCAACAGCTCGCCGAATGAAACGGGGACGAGGATTTCAGCGGTCATCGAGAGAGCTCCAGCAGGTGATGGGATACATGGTAACCCGCCGCATGCGAACGGCATCCACGCATGGCGTGGATCTACTGGAGCATCCGCGGGGAGAGGCCGGCAAAGGGAGGGGCCCGAACGTTGCATCGCAACGCTTGGGGCGAAGCGCGCAGCATCGTCGCATCCCAGCGCCAGATGATCCCACTTGCCCACCGCATCCGTTGATGCAGATCCACCTGGAGGAACAAGCCCCTCTGTTGAGGGGCTGCCCCGACAGGGGCGGGGAGAGGCCGGCAAAGGGAGGGGCCCATTCGTTGCGCAGCAACGTATGGGGCGAAGCGCGCAAAGCGCGCATCGCGTCCCCAGCCAGATTAGAAAAGAAGGGCTGCCTTTCGGCAGCCCTTCTTTTCTAATCTGGCGGAGAGGGGGGGATTGCGGGGTGCATCCATGCACCCCGCCCTTGCGCGCTGCGCGCTCCAGGGCCAGCCTGCGGCTGTCCGGTTCTGCTCCTGCAGAACCGTCGAACCCCGTCGGGGCTTCTCCTCCCCCCGCAGGGTCGGCGCAGATCGTTGCTGCATGCGCGTGCACTGCTCGAACGCGGGCCATGAAAAAAGCCGCCCCATGGGACGGCTTTTTTCTTTATCTGGCGGAGAGGGGGGGATTCGAACCCCCGAGGCGCTATAAACGCCTGCCTGATTTCGAGTCAGGTACATTCAACCGCTCTGCCACCTCTCCAGATGTTCCCCGGCGAACCGGGGACGCGCATCATACGAGGAAGCGCGGCTGACGACAAGTCATTGTGCCCAATGAAGTGAAATTTTCCTGACTGCATGGCTTGCCGGATGTCCGCTTGGCCGTGATGATGCCGTTCTCCCCGGCATTACCCCGCTCCCAGCACCCACCATGATCGAATTCGGACATCTCACCCACCCCGGCCTGCGCCGCGAGCTCAACGAGGACACCTATTACGGTGACGGCGAGCTGGCCCTGTGGCTGGTGGCCGACGGCATGGGCGGGCACGCCTGCGGCGAGGTGGCCAGCGCACTGGCGCGCGAGACCATCGTCCGCGAGATCCGCCGTGGCGCGCCGTTGGCGCAGGCGATCCGCACGGCCGACGAAGAGATCATCCGCGCCTCGCGCCGGCGCAACGACAGCCTGCCGATGGGCACCACCGTGGTCGCTGCACGGGTGCAGGGCAACCGCTACGAAGTGGCCTGGGTTGGTGACAGCCGCGCCTACCTGTGGCGCGACGGCCAGCTTGCCCAGCTCAGCCAGGATCACAGCGTGGTGCAGGAACTGGTCGCGCAGGGCAACCTGACCGCCGAGCAGGCGCGCGCCCACCCCCACCGCAACGTGGTCACCCAGGCACTGGGCGTCACCGACCCGGCACACCTGAACGTGGCGACCACCAGCGGCGAGCTGCGACCGGGCATGCAGTTGCTGCTGTGCAGTGATGGCCTGACCGAGGAAGTGGATGACCGCGGCATCGCCCGCACCCTCGCCTTCGACGATGCCAGCGCGCAGGAATGCGTGGACAGCCTGGTCGCCACCGCCCTCGACGGCGGCGGCTCGGACAACATCACCGTGATCCTTGTGCGCTGCCACTGAAGCCGGCTGCAGAGAAGCCCCCTGAGTCAGGGGGCGGCCGCGAAGCGGCGGGGGTATGGATGCTGGTGAGACGGGGCCCACGATTTGCAGCGCAAATTGTGGGGCGGCAGCGCGATTGCGCTGGCGCGTCATCGGACAACATCACCGTGATCCTGGTGCGCTGCCACTGAGCAACGGCATCCACGCATGGCGTGGATCTACCGTAGAGCCACGCCATGCGTGGCTGCATTTCATCCGTATCACCACGCCATGCGTGGCTGCCGCGGTCGCTTACGCGCTCGCAGCTTCTTCCACCTTCGGGCCGTCCCACAATGCGTGGCCGGCCTTCTTGCGCAGCCGCTCCAGGCGCGCCGCATGCGCTTCCTGTTCCGACGGCGTGGCCACCACGCGCGGGCGCGGCAGCAGCTTGGATGCATCGAACGCCTGCAACGCCGCAGCGCCACCGGCATCATCATCGCCCAGCCCGAAGCCGATTTCCTCCTGGCCCGAGGTCAGTGCGATGTACACATCGCCGAGGATCTGCGCATCCAGCAGACCGCCATGCAGGGCGCGGTGCGAGTTGTCCACGCCCAGCCGCTTGCACAGCGCATCGAGCGAGTTGCGTTGGCCCGGGAAACGCTCGCGCGCCAGCGCCAGGGTATCGATCACCGTGCAGCGATCGGTGATCTTGCCGTACTGCTCGCCGAGCAGGGACAACTCATTGTCGAGGAAGCCCAGATCGAACGCGGCGTTGTGGATGATCAGCTCGGCGCCATCGATGAAGGCCAGGAACTCCTCCACGACCTGCGCGAACTCCGGCTTGTCGGCCAGGAACTCCAGGGTCAGGCCGGTGACTTCCTGCGCGCCCTGTTCGAATTCGCAGTCGGGCTTCAGGTACTGGTGATAGGTGTTGCCGGTCGGGCGGCGCTTGAACAACTCGACGCAGCCAATTTCGACGACGCGGTTGCCCTTCTTCCACTCCAGGCCGGTGGTTTCGGTATCAAGGATGATCTGACGCATGGGCTCAGTTTACCGGGCTGCCGTCGCGGATCTGGATCGCGGCGTTGCGGGCCAGGGTATCCACGCGCTCATTGTCCGGATCGCCAGAGTGGCCTTTCACCCAGCGCCAGTCGATCTGGTGCCGCAGCGTGGCGGCCTGCAGGCGCTCCCACAGTTCACGGTTCTTCACCGGGTCACCGCCGGCGGTCTTCCAGTTCTTGCGGATCCATCCCGGCAGCCACTGGGTCAGGCCCTGCCGTACGTACTGCGAATCGGTGTAGAGAACGATCTCGCAGGGCTCGGTCAGCGACTCCAGGCCGGAAATGGCCGCCATCAGCTCCATCCGATTGTTGGTGGTATGCGCTTCACCACCGCTCAGTTCGCGCTCGTGCCCCTTGTAGCGCAGCAGCGCCGCCCAGCCGCCGGGGCCGGGATTGCCGAGGCAGGAACCGTCGGTGTGGATTTCGATGGTTTTCAATACAACTCCAGATCAGGTAGCAACGGTGCCGTGCCAGCGCACGGGCAACGGGGTCGGCCCAGGCAGGGCCAGCGTGCGTTTTTCGGCGTGGAACAGGCAGGCCGCGCGCAGGGGGGCCCAGCCGCTGCGACGGCGGCTGCCGGCACCCTGCCACATCGGCCCCAGGTAACGCACGTCCTCGCATTCCAACCCATGGCGCTCGAGCAGCTGGCGGATCCGCTGCGGCGTGCGCACCACCAGCCCGTGCTGGCGCCAGCGCGTGCGGAACGGGCTGAACGGATTGAGGCTGGTCAGCCACAGATGGCCGCCAGGCATCAACACGCGCTCGCATTCGTCCAGCAGATGGTCGGCATCACCGACGGTCACATGCTGCAGCACGATGGCGTTGACGCTCTCGTTGGGCAGCGGCAACGGCAGCGCGCAGCGGGTATCGCCAGCGTAGCCATTGCCCTGCCGGTGCAGGCGCAGGCCACGCCCGCCCAGCTGCGCATCCGCCAGCCAAGCGGCGCTGGGGGCGATCCACAACCAGGGCCGGGTCGGCAGCAGCGACAGTTGTGGCAGCAGCAGTTGCCGTTCGAGCACGCGCAAGGCCTCCGCCGGTTCGCTGTCGAACCACGGGGCCTGGCTCGCTTGACGGGTGCTCTGCAGCGCGGGCATGGTCCAATTCTATGCGACTGACTGCCCTGCCCGCATTTGCGGACAATTACATCTGGATGCTGATCGCCGACGACGGTGCTGCCGTGGTCGTCGATCCCGGCGACGCTGCGCCGGTACTGGCGCTGGCCGACCAAGGCGTGCGCGTGGACACCATCCTGCTCACCCATCACCACGACGACCATATCGACGGGGTACCGGCGCTGCAGGCACGTTTCCCCGGCGTGCGCGTGGTTGCACCGGTCGAAGAACGCATCCCGATGGCCACCGAGCGGGTCGGCGAAGGTGAACGTGTTCAGGCACTGGGCCGGATGTTCCACGTACTATCCGTCCCCGGGCACACCCGCAGCCACATCGCGTTTCACACCGCTGAACAGCTTTTCAGCGGAGATTCGTTGTTCAGCCTGGGCTGTGGACGCCTGTTCGAAGGTACGCCGTCCCAGCTGCTGGCATCGATGCGCAAGCTGGGTGCCCTGCCCGCGCAACTGCTGCTGTGTTGCGCTCACGAGTACACCGTGTCAAATGCCGTCTTCGCGCGGCATGTCGACCCCGCCAACGCTGCCTTGTTGCAGCGCCAAGAGGAGGCTTTGGCCATGCGCCGCGATGACCGTTCCACCCTGCCAGTATCCCTGGCCGATGAAATTGCCTGTAATCCGTTCCTGCGTACCCACACGGCGCCCATCCGCGCGGCCGTGTCGGCGCACCTGGGGCGCGAGGTCGTGGATGACGTCGACGTCATGGCCGGTCTCCGGCACTGGAAAGACGGCTTCCGCGCATGAGTCGCCGAAGTCTGCCGCTGGCCCTGGGTTTAGTCCTGGGGTTGGCCGGAACTGCCGGCGCACAATCGCTGGGCGCCGGCATCAGCCAGAACCTGACCGCCGCCTCGGCCCTGCCGCTGGATCCGTCGACGCTGCCGGCTGCATCGGTACGCAACGGCCAGGAGATCTTCTCCAGCTTCCGCGACGGCCTGGCCGAACCGACCTGTGACGCCGAGGCCACCAGCCCGCGCTGGCAGAAGCAGTTCGCCCACGCCCCTTCGCGGCTGGCCAATCAGGATGATGACGCGCTGGTGCTGTTCGGCTATGTGGTCGAAGAGCTGCGCAAAGCCAACCTGCCGACCGAATTCGCCCTGATTCCCTTCGTCGAAAGCGGCTACCGGCCCAATGCCCGCAACGGCAGCGGCCCGACCGGCCTGTGGCAGTTCATCGCCACCACCGCACGCAACCATCGCGTGCCGATGAGCAACAACTACGACGGCCGGCTGTCGGCAGTGGAGTCCACCCAGGCCGCCGTGCGCTACCTGAAGACCCTGCATGGCATGTTCGGCGGTGACTGGCGTCTGGCCACCATGGCCTACAACGCCGGCGAGTACCGCGTGCTGCAGTCCATGCGCAAGGCCGGCATGAATGCGCAGAACGCCAAGCCGGCCGGCCTGCCCGGGCTGTCGCCGGTCACCCATGCCTACGTCGAGAAGCTGCATGCCCTGGCCTGCGTGCTGGAAGACGTGGAAGACCAGCCGGGCGTGATGGCCTCGCTGGACCGCACTGTCCCGGTGCTGAAGGACCACACCCTGCCGGCAGGCACCAGCGTCCAGCAGTGGGCCGCCCAGCGTGCCCTGGACCCGGCGAAGATCGCCCGCTTGAATCCGGCACTGGCTGCCGGCAACCGCCCGGCGGGCACCGCACGCGTACTGGCCCCGGTTTCGGCGTCCAACGCGGACGTTGCCGACATCGCCAGCACGGCCGTGGCCACCGCACTGGCCAGCACCGCCAGCGCTGCGCCGAGCCCGCAGGTGGCCAAGGTAGTCGCGTCGGCTGCTGATCGCCCGCGCAACCGCCGCCACACCGTGCGCAACGGCGAATCGGCATGGACCATCGCCCGCCGCTACGGCATGCCGGTGAAGGCGCTGTTGTCGCTGAATGGCTTGAGCGGCAGCAGCGTGCTGAAGCCAGGCGCGGTACTGCGCGTCGAAGACTGAGGGACAGGCCAAGCGCCTCCCCGTGTAGAGCCGAGCCTGTGCTCGGCTTTTTCTTGCCTGCGACCTGTCGGGGTTCATGACAAGCCGAGCATAGGCTCGGCTCTACAGTTCAATCTCCAGCAGCGCTCTCGCACAAAAAAGGCCCGGCAATGCCGGGCCTTTTCGTTCCTGCTCGTCAGAGGCTTACAGGTTCGCTTCGGTGGTCTGCACCAGGAAGCGCTTGCGCATGGCGTCGATGTAAGCCTTGGCAGCAGCCATGCCGTCGATCTGGCTCAGCTGGTCCTTCAGCTGCTTCTGCTGCTCGGCGGTCACTTCCTTGATGTCACCCGGGTTGACCTTGTTCACTGCAAAGACCAGTGCATGACCGTTGACGTCGACCTTGCCGTAGCTCGGCTTGCCTTCGGCAGGCAGCGGCGCACTGAAGATCGCGCGGTTGATCTCCGGGGTCGGCACCGGCTGGCTGCGCGGCAGGCCCGGCATCGGGCTCAGCTGCAGCTTCTCGCTGGCGGCCAGCGACTGCAGGGTCGCGCCCGCCTTCAGCTTGGCCAGCAGGGCATCCGCGGCCTTGTCACCGGCCTGGCGCTGGCGGTCGGCACGGATCGCGGCGATCACCTGCTCACGCGCCTTGTCCAGCGGCAGCGCCTGCTCCGGGGTGTGCGAGGCAACACGGATCACCACGCTGTGGTTGCTGCTGCCACCCAGGGCGATCGGATCGCTGGCGGTACCGTCCTGCACCAGGACGTCTGAGAAGGCGGCACGCAGCACGGCCGGATCAGCGGCAATGCCGGTGGCGGTCGTGCGCGTGATCGGGCCCAGCGTCTGCATCGACAGGCCGACCGCCTTGGCGGCTGCAGCCAGGTCGCTCGGACTCTTGTTGATGGCGTCGACCAGGCGGCCGGCCAGATCGTTGAAGCCGCGCTCGCCATCAGCCTTCAGCTGCTCGGCAGCCAAGGTGTCACGCACGTCTTCGAACGACTTGCCCTCGCCACCACGAACCGCAGCGACCTTGATGATGTGGAAGCCGAAGTCGGTCTTGACCGGGCCGATCACTTCACCGGCCTTGGCGGCAAACAGTGCGTCTTCAAACGGCTTGACCATCGCGCCGCGTTCCACCCAACCCAGGTCACCGCCCTGCGCCTTGGAACCGGGATCTTCCGAGTTCGCCTTGGCCAGCGCGGCAAAGTCGGCACCTGCCGCCTTTGCTTCGACAGCCAACTTGGCGGCCTTGGCTTCAGCACCGTCGCCGGTGATCAGGATATGCGCCGCCTGGCGCTGTTCCGGCGTGGTGAACTTGGCCTTCTCGTCTTCATAGCGCTTGCGCAGGGTCGCCTCGTCGGCCGCGGTCGGCGCCGGCAGGTTCGCACCATTGAGCTCGACATATTCCAGCGACACCGATTCGGCCTGGCGGAAATCCTTGCCATGGCTGTCGTACCACTGCTTGATCTGCGCGTCGGTCACCGGCGCGGTATCAACCGGAACTTCCGGCAGCGCGGCCAGTTCCACATCGCGGGTTTCGCCCAGCAGCTTCAACAGACGCTCGGTCTCGGCCTGGGTGACAAAGCCGGAGTTCTGCAGGCCCGACGGGATCACCGACTGCTGCAGGCTCTCACGCACCAGTTCCTGGAACTGGGTCGGCGTGCGCGGCGGATTGCCACCGGCCAGGGCCAGACGGTAATTGCTCTCGCTGAACTTGCCATCGGCGCCCAGGAAGCCCGGAATGGCG
The DNA here is from genome assembly GCF_042787595.1 of Stenotrophomonas sp. YIM B13575. Classification (NCBI taxonomy): domain Bacteria; kingdom Pseudomonadati; phylum Pseudomonadota; class Gammaproteobacteria; order Lysobacterales; family Lysobacteraceae; genus Stenotrophomonas; species Stenotrophomonas sp. YIM B13575. The sequence goes on from NZ_JBHZOP010000020.1 coordinate 96,060, forward strand.
GTGATGTATTCGCGCACAGCGCCGTCGCCAATAACGACACCGGCCTGCTCACCGACCAGACGCACGACCTGCTCGTCGATCAACTGGTCAAGCACGGCCAGCTTGTTCTCGGTGCTTTCGAACGCGCGCGGGTCGAAGTTCTCGCCCTGCTGCTGGCGTTCGCGCATGCGTTCCTGCTCGAAACGGGTGCGGAAGTCCTGCGCACTGATCTCATGGTGCTGCCACATCATGCGCACCGGCCACCAGGACGGTGCCGAGCGCCACCAGGTCGGCGGTGCCGAAACCTTGGCGACGTTCTGTGCGCCGACGCCACCGAGGTAGCTGTTGTCGATGACGAACAGGAACGGAATCATCAGCAGCCCCAGGATCACGGTAACGATCCAGCCTGAGGTCTTGTCGCGGAGTTTCTGCAGCATGGTGAGGAATCACAAGGCTTGATTGGCGAGCCCGGCAGTGTAACCCGCTTCGCGGCGTGGACCAAAAGCAGTGCCGGCGGGGTCTGGCGCCCCCCTGCCCCGGCGATCGACACGATCGCGCCCATCAAAAGATGAAAACGACACAAAGAAAAAGCCCCCGACTTGCGTCGAGGGCTCTTAGAGTTGGCGGAGCGGACGGGACTCGAACCCGCGACCTCCGGCGTGACAGGCCAGCATTCTAACCAGCTGAACTACCGCTCCGCGCTTGAAACTTTGCAGGCGCTCAGTATATCCGAAGACTTCCTGAAAACCTACCCCGCTGAACACTTTTTTCAAAGTTTTTTCACGAGGATTTAAGAGTTTTGCAATGGCGGAGCGGACGGGACTCGAACCCGCGACCTCCGGCGTGACAGGCCAGCATTCTAACCAGCTGAACTACCGCTCCGTATTGCAGACCTCTTTGTTTTCTCTGCAACCGGGTGGTTGGAGAGAAAACAAGGCCCCCAGCTTTTCGGCCGGGGGCCTCGTTGAAAATGGCGGAGCGGACGGGACTCGAACCCGCGACCTCCGGCGTGACAGGCCAGCATTCTAACCAGCTGAACTACCGCTCCACATTTCAAACTTACCGCGGTGCTGTGGTGGGTGCTGAGGGTTTCGAACCCCCGACCCTCTCCGTGTAAAGGAGACGCTCTACCGCTGAGCTAAGCACCCCAGCGAGCCGCTTAGTTTACAGCATCCTTCAGGGCCTTACCAGCCTTGAACGACGGATTCTTCGAAGCAGCGATCTTGATGGTGTCGCCGGTCTTCGGGTTGCGGCCGGTGCGGGCAGCACGGTCGCGGACCTGGAAGGTACCGAAGCCAACCAGGGTGACCGCATCGCCGTCCTTCAGCGCCTTGGTGACGGCAGCAACGACGGCATCGACAGCGCGGCTGGACTCGGCCTTGGTCAGGTCTGCAGCTTCAGCAACGGCATCGATCAATTCGGTCTTGTTCATTCTTTACAACTCCTTTGGCGGTGGGTTCCGCGTATTCGACAGGGAAGCAACCGCACGACGTCTGCATGCGGTTGCCATGTGGAAACGGTTCGCCGAATTCAGTGAGCGCTGACTGCGATCACTCATTCGCGAGTGCTGCTTTTATACCAGCGGCCCTACCCCCACGCAAGCTGGAAAGCCAGCAACGACGCGGGTTTCAAGCATTTCGACAGGACGCATCAATGCTTGACGCGGGCGTTTCCACTCGGTTTGGCCTTGCTGCGCACCGTGACGCGCTGCGCACTCTTGCGCGTCTTCTTCGGCGCCAGCGGACGTTCCAGCGCCAGATCAAGCACTTCCTCGATGTACTTCACCGGCACGATCTCCAGATCGCGGGTGACGTTGGCCGGAATGTCGGCAAGATCCTTGCGGTTCTCATCGGGGATGATCACCGTGCGGATTCCGCCGCGCAGTGCCGCCAGCAACTTCTCCTTCAGGCCGCCGATCGCGGTGACGCGACCACGCAGGGTGATTTCGCCGGTCATCGCCACATCGGCGCGCACGGCCACCTTGGTCAGCATCGACACCAGCGAGGTGACCATTGCCGCACCGGCACTGGGGCCGTCCTTCGGCGTCGCACCATCGGGTACGTGCAGATGCACGTCGTGCTTCTGCAGGAACTCCGGATCGATACCGAAGCCGACCGCACGCGAACGCACCACCGACAACGCCGCCGACGCCGATTCCTTCATCACGTTGCCGAGCTGGCCGGTCAGGATCAGCTGGCCCTTGCCCGGTACCAGCGTCGATTCGATCTGCAGCAGATCGCCACCGACTTCGGTCCACGCCAGGCCCGTGACCAGGCCGATCTCGTTCTCTTCTTCGGCACGGCCGAAGTCGAAGCGACGCACGCCCAGGTACTTGTCCAGGTTCTTGCTCGACACGCTCACCAGCGCCTTGGACTTGCGCGCGCCCTTCTTCGCCTTCGCCACCGGCTGCGGCCCACCCAGCGCGATCTCCTTCACCACCTTGCGGCAGATCTTGGCGATCTCGCGTTCCAGGTTGCGCACGCCGGATTCGCGCGTGTAGTAGCGCACGATGTCCTGGATCGCATCGCTGCCGATCTCCAGCTCTTCCGGCTTCAGGCCATTGGCCTTGATCTGCTTGGGAGCCAGGTAACGGGTGGCGATGTTGAGCTTCTCATCCTCGGTGTAACCGGGGATGCGGATCACTTCCATGCGGTCCAGCAGCGGGCCCGGGATGTTGAGCGAGTTGGAGGTCGCCACGAACATCACTTCGGACAGGTCCAGGTCCACTTCCAGGTAGTGGTCGTTGAACGCGTTGTTCTGCTCGGGGTCGAGCACTTCCAGCAGCGCCGAAGACGGATCGCCGCGGAAGTCCATCGACATCTTGTCGATCTCGTCCAGCACGAACAGCGGGTTCTTGCTGCCGACCTTGTTGAGGTTCTGCACGATGCGGCCCGGCATCGAACCGACATAGGTACGACGGTGGCCACGGATCTCGGCTTCGTCGCGCACGCCGCCCAGCGACATGCGCACGAACTTGCGGTTGGTGGCCTTGGCGATGGACTGGCCCAGCGAGGTCTTGCCCACGCCCGGCGGCCCGACCAGGCACAGGATCGGGCCCTTCATCTGCTTCACCCGCGACTGCACCGCCAGGTATTCAAGGATGCGTTCCTTGACCTTCTCCAGGCCGTAGTGATCGGCATCGAGGGTGTCCTGCGCGGCCTTCAGGTCCTTGCGCACCTTGCTGCGCTTCTTCCACGGCACGCCCAGCAGCCACTCCAGGTAATTGCGCACGACCGCCGCTTCGGCGGACATCGGCGACATCTGCTTGAGCTTGTTGAGCTCGTTGCGCGCCTTGGTTTCCACCGGCTTGGGCATGCCCGCTTCGGCGATCTTGCGGGCCAGCTCTTCCAGTTCGCCCGGCGCGTCGTCGAGGTCACCCAGTTCCTTCTGGATGGCCTTCATCTGTTCGTTGAGGTAGTACTCGCGCTGGCTCTTTTCCATCTGCGACTTCACGCGGCCGCGGATGCGCTTTTCCATCTGCTGCACGTCGATCTCGCCATCGACCAGACCGACCAGCATCTCCAGGCGTTCGCCCACGGCCAGCGTTTCCAGCAGGCGCTGCTTGTCCGACAAGCGCACGCTGATGTGCGCGGCGATGGTGTCGGCCAGGCGCGTCGGCTCATCGATGCCGGCCAGGGTCTGCAGCAGCTCCGGCGGCAGCTTGCGGTTGGTCTTGACGTACTGCTCGAACAGCGACATCAGCGAGCGGGCGATGGCCTCGATCTCGCGCGGCTCGCGTGCGTCGGTGGCCTCGATTTCGACGGCCTGGCCGTGCAGCGAGCCATCACGTTCGCTGACGCTGGTCACCTGCACGCGCGACAGGCCTTCGACCAGCACCTTGATGGTGCCGTCGGGCAGCTTCAGCAGCTGCAGCACCTGCGCCAGGGTGCCGACCTGGTAGAGGTCAGCGGCCTGCGGGTCATCGGTTTCGGCCGACTTCTGCGCCAGCAGCAGGATGCGCTTGTCCGCTTCCATTGCCTGTTCCAGCGCATGCATGGACTTGTCGCGGCCGACGAACAGCGGGATGACCATGTGCGGGAATACCACTACGTCGCGCAGCGGCAGGACCGGCAGGTCGAGGGTCTCACTTGGGGAACGGGCCATGGGGGCTCCAGGGAAGGGGAAAACCGTCTCCGGAAGGGCATCTTCCGGAGACAAAAAAAGCCGATGGCCCCGTTATGGGGCCATCGGCTTTCAGATGCAAGACGTTCCGAGAAAATTCTTTCTATTCAACAAGTTGAAAGAATCATTCGGCGCCAGCGGCCTTCTGTTCAGGGGCCGGTGGGGTCTGGTAGATCAGGTACGGCTCGGACTTGTGCTCGATCACCGATTCATCCACGACAACCTTGCTGACGTTTTCCTGCGACGGCAGGTCGTACATGGTGTCCAGCAGGACCGATTCGACGATGGTACGCAGGCCACGAGCGCCGGTCTTGCGCTTGAGCGCCTTCTTGGCGATGGCCGACAACGCGTCCGGACGGAACTCCAGTTCCACGTTTTCCATCTCGAACAGCTTCTTGAACTGCTTGGTGATGGCGTTTTTCGGCTCGGTCAGGATGCGGATCAGAGCCGGCTCGTCCAGCTCCTCCAGGGTCGCGACCACCGGCAGGCGGCCCACGAACTCGGGAATCAGGCCGAACTTGATCAGGTCTTCCGGCTCGACTTCGGCCAGCACCTTGCCCACTTCCTGCTTGCGCTCGCTGCTCTTCACCTTGGCGCCGAAACCGATGCCGCCGGCGTCGTTGGAACGCTGCTGGATCACCTTGTCCAGGCCAGCGAACGCGCCGCCGCAGATGAACAAGATGTTCTTGGTGTCCACCTGCAGGAATTCCTGCTGCGGATGCTTGCGCCCACCCTGCGGCGGAACGCTGGCCACGGTGCCTTCGATCAGCTTCAACAGGGCCTGCTGCACGCCTTCGCCGGACACATCGCGGGTGATCGACGGGTTCTCGCTCTTGCGCGAGATCTTGTCGATTTCATCGATGTAGACGATGCCCTGCTGTGCCTTCTCGACGTCGTAGTCGCACTTCTGCAGCAGCTTCTGGATGATGTTCTCCACGTCTTCGCCCACGTAACCGGCTTCGGTCAGCGTGGTGGCGTCGGCCATGGTGAACGGCACGTTGAGCAGGCGGGCCAGGGTCTCGGCCAGCAGGGTCTTGCCCGAACCGGTCGGACCGACCAGCAGGATGTTCGACTTCGCCAGCTCGACTTCGTCGTTCTTCTGGCGGCTCTCGATGCGCTTGTAGTGGTTGTACACGGCCACGGCCAACGTCCGCTTCGCGCGGTTCTGGCCGATCACGTACTGGTCGAGCACCTCGAGGATCTCGCGCGGCTTGGGCAGCGAACTGCGTGCCGACTGCGCTTTTTCCTCAAGCTCCTCACGGATGATGTCGTTGCACAGCTCCACGCACTCATCGCAGATGAACACGCTCGGACCGGCAATCAGCTTGCGCACTTCATGCTGGCTCTTGCCGCAGAAAGAGCAGTAGAGGATCTTGCCGGTGTCCGTGGAACGACCTTGGCGGTCTTCGCTCATGCTTCGCTTACCCAGTTACGCCACCCGCTGAACGGGGGTTCGATTCGAGAATAACACAGGGCCGGAAGGACATCAGTCCACCCGACCCTGCAGGAACGGGGCCTGCCATGGCCCCGTGAGTGCCGGTCAGCCGGCCTGGATCGACTCTTCCGGACGACGCTCCAGGACCTGGTCGACCAGGCCGTAGGCGACCGCGTCGACCGCGCTCTTGAAGTTGTCGCGCTCGGTATCGCGCGCGATGGTCTCCAGCGACTGGCCGGTGTGCTTGGCCAGCACTTCGTTCAGGCGCGCACGCAGGGTCAGGATCTCGCGAGCGTGGATGTCGATGTCGGTGGCCTGGCCCTGGAAGCCACCCAGCGGCTGGTGGATCATCACCCGCGAGTTCGGCAGCGCATAGCGCTTGCCCGCGGCACCGGAAGCCAGCAGCAGCGCGCCCATCGAGGCGGCCTGGCCGACGCAGATGGTGCTCACGTCCGGCTTGATGTACTGCATGGTGTCGTAGATCGCCATGCCGGCGGTGACCACGCCACCCGGCGAGTTGATGTAGATGCTGATGTCCTTTTCCGGGTTTTCCGCTTCCAGGAACAACAGCTGCGCCACCACCACGTTGGCCATGTGATCGTCGATCGGGCCAACCAGGAAGATCAGGCGCTCCTTCAACAGGCGCGAATAGATGTCGTAGGCACGCTCGCCGCGGCTGGTCTGCTCGACCACCATGGGAACCATGTTCAGGGCTTTGGTTCGGTTGTCCATTTCGTGAGGTACCTATCTTGGGGGGAAACAACCCCGCGCCAGGGCTGGCGCGGGGTATCCGGCAATCGGCCAGGGATTACTGGCGGATCGCGTCCTGGAACGACAGCTTTTCTTCAGTGTGCTGGGCGCGCTCGGCGATCCAGTCGATCACCTGCTCTTCCATCACGCGATTCTGCAGGCCAGACATCAGCTGGGGGTCGTTGCGGTACATCTCAATGACCTGCTCCGGCTCTTCGTAGGTCGAAGCGATCAGACGCATCGTTTCATTCAGACGCTTCGGCTCCAGGCGCAGGTCGTTGCTGCGGGCCACTTCGCCGACCACCAGGCCGACCAGCACGCGCTTGGCAGCAGCGTCCTTGAAGCCTTCGTGGGCGTCGGCCGGGATCTCGCCCGGGTTGCGGCCGCTGCGGCGGATCTGCTCGACCTGCTGGGCCAGCATGGCGCGGGCTTCGTTCTCGACCAGGCGCGGCGGCATTTCCACCGAAGCGTAGGCCGCGATCAGCTGCTCGCCGACTTCACGACGCAGGCGATTCATCAATGCGCCCTTCAGCTCGCGCTCGAGGTTGGCACGGATGTCGCTGCGGAACTGCTCGACGTCGCCGCCCTTCACGCCGAAGCTCTTGATGAAGGCTTCATCGACCGCCGGCACGACCGGCTCGGAGATGTCGGTGACCTTGACGGTGACCTGCACGGTCTTGCCCGCCAGCGCCGGCACGCGCCAGTCAGCCGGGAACTCGACGTCCAGGGTCTTCTCTTCGTCCTTGGTCATGCCGACCAGGCCCTGCTCGATGGTCTCGAACATCATGCCCTGACCGAGCACGATGCTGCCCTTCTCGGTGCCTTCCGCAGGCAGGCGCTCGTCACCGGCCTGCGACCAGGTTTCCAGTGCGACCAGGTCGCCGTCCTGCGCGGCACGGGTGACCGGCGACCAGCTGCGACGCTGGGTCTGCAGGTTCTCGATCATCTGGTCGATGTCGGCATCGGTGATCTCGGCGGTGTGGCGCACCACGGTCAGCTTGCTGACGTCGATGTCACCGAAGTCCGGCACCACTTCGACGGTGGCCACGAAGGAGAACTCGCCCTCGTCACCCTTGTCGATGCGCGGGCTGCCGACGATGCGCAGGTCGTGCTCGCGCACGGCGGCGTCGAAGGTCTCGCGCAGCAGGCCGTCCAGCGCCTCGCCACGGACCTGCGCGCCGAAGCGCTGCTCGATCACCTTGGCCGGCACTTTGCCCGGACGGAAACCCTTGATGCGGGTGGTGCGGGCGATTTCGCCCAGGCGGCCGTTGATGTGGCTCTGCAGACGGTCTTCCGGCAGCGAGAAGCTCAGGCGGCGTTCCAGGTTGCCGATGGTTTCGATCGAAGCTTGCATGTTGACTCCTGCCACCGGTGGCGCCCTGGCCCCCGGCTCGATGATGGATGAAACGGTTGTAAGGACACGACGTCGATGACGCGCCTGCTTGCCGCAGCCCTTTAGTTTCGCCCAATTCGGGCGGCGCCGCCAGCATGGCGGGGCGCAGGGGTTGACGCGGAATGCCCGACTGGGCGGGGGACGGGCCGGCCTGGTGCGAAAGGGGGGACTCGAACCCCCACGCCTTGCGGCACTGGAACCTAAATCCAGGGCGTCTACCAATTCCGCCACTTTCGCGTGGCCGGCTCAGGTGTTCATTGTTGCAGGCGGGGGCGGAAAGCGGAAGGCTTCCACAAAACTGAATACGCCATTTGATGGAGAAAGCGGCCCGGGCGGCGGGTGCCGAGCCGGGCCACCGGATCAATGCGCGGGCTGCACCTGCCCCGACGCCGCACCGTCGCTGCCCACCGCAGCATCGCGCTGGCGGGCCTCAAGCGTCGCGCCGTCTTCAGAGTGCTTCATTTCAGCCGCATCCGCAGACACCCCCTCCTCCGCCGCCTGGGCCGGACGCATCGCCATCGCGGCGTCGACCGGTTTCGCGGGAACATGCTCGACATCCGCAGCACGCTCCACCGTCTGCGCGTGATCCGGTGCGGCCCCGGCAGTGGCGGCGTCGTCCGCCCTGCAGCCCGACAGGGCGATCACCGCCACGCTGGACAGCATCAGACCCACAGCTCTGTTAATGGCCATCAAAGCACTCCTCATGCATGCGCCTTCGGCGCGGAACACCTATTGGGAGCGATGCCGACGGCAACCGGTGAGAAGCAGCTCACAGCATTGAACATGCTGATGACGTATTTGACGCTGATTTCAGCCGTGCTTCAGTAGATCCACGCCATGCGTGGATGAATCCACCAATGCGCGCGGCATCCACCCATGACGCGGATCCACAGACGCTGCCGAAAGCAAGAAAAAAGCCACTTGGCGGACCAAGTGGCTTTCGTCTGGTGGGCTGTCAAGGATTCGAACCTTGGACCTATTGATTAAGAGTCAACTGCTCTACCAACTGAGCTAACAGCCCGAAATCGGGGGCGAATTATGACCCGATCCGCGGGGGCGTTGCAAGCACTTTCTTCAACTTCGTTGAAACAAGCACTGCAACCGGCGATCCATCGCGAAGGGTTACATCTGAAGAAAAAAGCCACCGGGTGGACCCGATGGCTTCTGTCTTGGTGGGCTGTCAAGGATTCGAACCTTGGACCTATTGATTAAGAGTCAACTGCTCTACCAACTGAGCTAACAGCCCTTGAAACTCAGGCGCACATTGTAGCGTGCACTCTGTTTATTGCAATACCGTTTCGGCGCTGCCGATGCGGTTGAATCAGTGGGGTGGCTGAGGGGATTCGAACCCCCGACCACCGGAATCACAATCCGGTACTCTAACCAACTGAGCTACAGCCACCACTGAAACTTTCGCTTCACCGTCGATGCTGCCGACGTTGACGCTTGATACGTTGCCCGAGGACTGTCACCGAAGTTCAGGTCCGCCGAAGCGAGTCCGACATTCTGGTGGAGTCGACAGGCTTTTGCAAGCACTTCTTCACATCCGCCAGCTACGTTCCGGTGTCGCACCAACCAATGGCGCGCCCGACAGGAATCGAACCTGTAACCGCCGGCTTAGAAGGCCGGTGCTCTATCCAGTTGAGCTACGGGCGCCCGAACCGGAACGGCGTCCAATCCGACGTGACGTGGATTGGTCGGGGTAGAGGGATTCGAACCCCCGACATCCTGCTCCCAAAGCAGGCGCGCTACCAGACTGCGCTATACCCCGGTGTTGCAATCCCCTCGGGCGTGGACCCGGGGAGCTGACCATTGTGGCCAAGCGTCGTGCGAACTGTCAACGCGCAATCCCCGCCCTGCCCGGCCATGACCGCAGATTGCGCAGCCATCGGCTATGCTCGCAGCCATCGGCCGGATGGCCGAATCGCCCCCTTTTTCGCACGGAGACCTCGCATGCGCAGCGGCAACCCGGCTCTTTCCGAGTCGACCTTCCTCGATCTGGCCAGTGGCTCGGTGGTAACCAGCCCCGGCCAGGTAATGACCCTCAATGGCACCGTCAACAAGACCGGCTTCCTGCTGCTGCTGACCGTGCTGACGGCAGCGTTCGCCTGGAACCAGACCGTGGACGACTACGGCCAGGTGATGGCCGGCGCCAAGCTGTACGCCATGGGCGGCGCGATCGGCGGCCTGGTGCTGGCCCTGATCACCGTCTTCAAGAAGGAGTGGTCGCCGGTCACCGCGCCGCTGTATGCGCTGGTGGAGGGCCTGTTCCTGGGCGCCATCTCGGCCGTGTTCAACATGAAGTTCCCCGGCATCGTGTTCCAGGCGGTGCTGCTGACCTTCGGCACCTTGTTCGCACTGCTGTTCGCCTACCGCAGCGGCCTGATCAAGGCCACCGAAAACTTCAAGCTCGGCGTGGTCGCCGCCACCGGCGGCATCGCCCTGCTGTACCTGGCGTCGTTCGTGCTTGGCTTCTTCAACATCAACGTGCCGGTGATCCATGACGCCAGCTGGCTGGGCATCGCCTTCAGTCTGTTCGTGGTGGTCGTTGCCGCGCTGAACCTGGTGCTGGATTTCGACTTCATCGAAACCGGCGTGGCCCAGCGCGCGCCGAAGTACATGGAATGGTATGGCGCATTCGGCCTGATGGTGACCCTGGTCTGGCTGTATGTGGAGTTCCTGCGCCTGCTGTCGAAGATCCAGCAGCGCTGATCCAATCCATGCCGTAAACGACAAGGCCGCAGTCCGTCGGGATCGCGGCCTTTTTTGTAGCGTCGAGCGCGCTCGACTTCCGCGGAACCACACCCATGGCAGATACCTCCCCTCCCCGCTTCCACAGCTATCGCCCGGCCGACGGCCATCGCCTGCCGCACGATCCGTTCAACGCCATCATCGGCCCGCGCCCCATCGGCTGGATCTCCAGTCGTGATGCCGACAGCAATGTGAACCTGGCGCCCTACAGCTTCTTCAACGCCTTCAACTACACGCCGCCGATCATTGGTTTCAGCAGCCAGGGGCGCAAGGACTCGCTGCGCAACATCGAAGCCACCGGCGAGTTCGTCTGGAACCTCGCCACATTCGATCTGGCCCAGGCAATGAACGAAAGCTGCCGCGCAGTCGCGCCCGAAGTGGACGAGTTCGCATTGGCGGGGCTGACACCCCTGGCCTCGGAGCAGGTTGCACCGCCGCGCGTGGCGCAGAGCCCGGTCAGCATGGAGTGCCGCTGCACGCAGATCGTACGCCTGCGCGACGCGGCCGGTAACGACACCAATGGCTGGCTGGTACTGGGAGAAGTGGTCGCCGTGCATATCGATACGCGGCTGCTCGTCGACGGCATCTACGACACTGCCGCGAGCGACACCATCCTGCGTGGCGGCGGACCGGCCGACTATTTCCGGATCACCGCCGAGCAACGTTTCCGCATGCAGCGGCCCGCCTGAGCCCTCATCCCGCCGCCCCACGGGACAGCAGCAACGGCAACGACGAGGCCAGCATGGCAACGCCGGAAGCCGTCAACAGCCCCAGCACGATCTGCCGGAAACGCGCTTCACTGATGCCGACATACAGCTTCGCCCCCAGCAGCGTTGGCACCAGCATTGCCGGCGCGACGATGGCGAAGTACGGCAGCATCTGCCGGGTCACCATGCCGGTACCGACATAGGTGGCCATGGTCACCGCCAGCATCGCCAGGTTGAAGTTCTGGATGACCGCGCGCTGCTCGTCCTTGCCGAAGCCACGCAGCGTGCTCCACAGCGTCGGCACCGGTCCGGCGAAGCCGCCGATGCCACTGAGCACACCGCCGGCCATGCCGGCCAGCGCGTCGCCAAACCTGCCGCCAACGGTGACCGGTGGCAACGAACGCGCCATCAGCATCACCGGGCACCACAGCGCCAGGAATCCTCCCAGCAGCGCCTTGAACCAGACCATGTCCAGCTGCGGCAGCACCAGCACGCCCAGCGGAATGCCCGCCAACCCGCCGAGCACGAACGGCAGCAGCAGGCGCAGGTTGAAGCCTCGGCGCACGGTGAACACCGCCAGCAACTGGCCGACCAGCGCGCCGAACACCGACAGCGTCGCCGCAAGCCGGGGATCCAGCCCCCACGCCCAGAACGACATCGCGACCATGCCGAACGCGAAACCCGACAGGCCCTGCACGAACCCCGCGACGATCGCACCCAGCGCGACCAGCAGATACACCGACTCCATCCCCACTCCTCACCGCTGCCGCGCGACTACCCTGCCGCACCCGACGCTGCAGCGTAATGCGCGGCCAGGTGATCGACCAGCGCACGCACCTTCGGCGCCAGTGCACGCGCATGCGGATACAGCGCGAAATAGCAGCGCGTGCCACCGTGCCAGCTGGGCAGCACGCGGATCAACCGACCGGCGCGCAGGTCTTCCTGCACCGTGAGCGCGGTGAACAGACTGATGCCCATGCCGGCCAGCACAGCCGCATACAGTGCCGGTGTGGCGTCCACGCGCAGTCGTTGACCGGCTTCCACGTTGACGATGGCAGCGCGCGGCCCGTGCAGCTGCCACGGCGTCATCGCCGCAACCGGGTTGAATGCCAACAGCGTGTGGTTCTGCAGATCGGCCACCTCTCGAGGCAGTCCGTGCCGGGCGAGGTAGGCCGGTGCCGCAACCAGGATGCGCGGGCATCGCGCCAGTTCACGGGCGACCAGTTGGCTGTCAGGCAAGGACGGTGCGATGCGCAGGGCGAGATCAAAGCCACCGCCGACCACATCGACCAGCTGATCGTCGGCCGACAGTTCCAGTGCCACCTGCGGATAGCGCGCCAGGAAGCCAGGCAACCAATGCGGCAACTCCTGGCTGGCGACCACCTGCGGCACGCTGACCCGCACACGCCCGCTGGGCTGGGCCTGGCCGGCCCGCGCGCGGTCATCGGCGGCCTCCAGCCGGTCAAGCAGCGCCACCGCCTCGCGGTAGTAGTCGCGCCCGGCCTCGGTCAGCGACAACCGCCGGCTGTTGCGATCCAGCAGCCGCACCTGCAGGTGCTCTTCAAGTTGACGCAACTGCCGCGACATCGCCGAATGGGTGGTATCCAGCCGCTCGGCGGCAGCAGTGAAACTGCCTGCATCGACGATCGCGCGCAAGGCTCGCAGGGCGGCGAAATGATCCATCGGGAGGTGACTCCAGTCGGCGGGGCCCGCTGGCTGCGGACCCCGCCAGCTTATCAAGCGTCGTCGCCGGCCTTGCGCACCGGCAGGGCCAGGATCGCCGAGGTGGTCATGACATCGCCAAAGGCATCCTCGATCTGTGCCAGCGACGCTTCATGCAATGCGCGATGGCCGATGCTCCCGCCATTGGCCAGATCCAGATCACGGCTGGCAGAGGCATCGGAGGCGACGATCACCCGATAGCCGCGCGGCGCTGCAGCGGCATCGCGTGCAGCACCGGCAACGCAGGCATGGGTCTGCAGGCCGGTGACGATCAGGGTGTCGATACCGGCATCCTTCAGCGCCTTGTCCAATACCGCTGCCGAGGCACCGGCGAACACGCTGACGTTGTCCTTCTGCACCACGGTCTCGCCCTTGCGCGGCTGCATGTCACGGTGGAAGGCGGCGTTGACGCTGCCCTCTGCGAACAGCGGCGCGCCGGCCGGCAACACGTGCTGCACATGGATCACGCGGATGCCGTTGGCATCGGCAAAGTCGACCACGCGGCGCGTCTGCCGCAGGGCCGCCACGCCATCGGGAATGACCATGCGACCACCGGCGAAACCAACGGCGGCGCTGGCATCGAAATACTCGTTCTGGAAATCGATCACCAGCACGGCCGTCTTCGCTGCGTCGAGCGAGGTGGCAGCCGGGGCGCCGGCCATATGGCGGATGGTGGGATGGGACGACTCGGCGGCGGCCGCCGGGGTGGCGGCGGCCATGCCGATCAGGCTGGCCAGGCCGAAAGCAGCGAGGTTCATGGTCAAGCTCCTGTGCGAGGGAAAGTCGGCACAGGATGCGGAGCATTGAACGCACGAACCAGCCACATCGGAGCACATGATCTGTGCGAAATGTGCACAGATAGATTTCTGTGGAAGCGGTGAAACGCAACGGGGCGCCCGAAGGCGCCCCGCTGTGGGATCCGACCGGGGGTCGAGCCGCTGCTTACAGGCGGCTGGCGATCGCCTTGGCGAAGCCCATCGTGTTGCCGGTGCCGCCGAGGTCGCCGGTCAGCGAATCCTTGGCTTCCAGCGTGGCCACGATGGCCTTGCGCAGGCGCTCGGCATTTTCCGGCTGGCCGACATGGTCCAGCATCTGTGCCGCTGCCAGCAGCAGCGCGCACGGATTGGCCTTGCCCTGGCCGGCGATGTCCGGCGCGGTGCCGTGCACGGCTTCGAAGATCGCCGCGTCCTTGCCGATGTTGGCGCCCGGAGCCAGGCCCAGGCCACCGACCAGACCAGCGCACAGGTCGGAAATGATGTCGCCGAACAGGTTGGTGGTGACGATGATGTCGAACTGTTCCGGACGCATCACCAGCTGCATGCAGGCGTTGTCGACGATCATTTCCTGGAACTCGATGTCCGGGTACTGCGCGGCGACTTCACGGGCCACGGCCAGGAACAGGCCCGAGGTCGACTTGATGATGTTGGCCTTGTGCACGGCGGTGACCTTCTTGCGGCCGGTGCTCTTGGCCAGCTCGAAGGCGTAACGCACGATACGCTCGGAGCCCTTGCGGGTGATGCGGGTGCCGGAGAAGGCGGTCTCGCCGTCGGCCGACACTTCCTGGCCTTCGGCCAGGTACGCACCTTCGGTGTTCTCACGAACGGTGATCAGGTCGACGTTCTCGAAACGCGACTTGGTGTTCGGGAAGGTGTGGGCCGGACGCACGTTGGCGTACAGGTCGAAGTGGCGGCGCAGGCTGACGTTGATCGAGGTGAAGCCGCCACCGACCGGCGTGGTCAGCGGGCTCTTCAGCGCGACCTTGTTGCGCGCGATCGATTCCAGGGTCACCGCCGGCATCAGATCGCCGTGCTTTTCCAGGGCCACCAGGCCGGCGTCGGCGTCCTCGTACTCCAGGCCAGTCTTGAGCTGGTCGAGTACGAACAGGGTGGCGTCCATGATTTCCGGGCCAATGCCGTCGCCGCGGATGACCGTAATTTTCTGCGTCATTGATCGATGTTCCGAACAGGGGGAAAAACGCCGTCCGGACGTGCCCGGAAACGCCGGCGCAAAGGAAGTTTCACCCGCAATTATGCCTGAGCCGGGGCCGAGGTCCCAAATAGACCATGGTCCCAGTCCCGGCTCAGGCAGAATTGCCCGCGCATTCCACCTCTACCCCCGCCTGTCGGCGCGCCCCTTCAACAAGAAGGGGCTGCTGGGCTGTTGGATCGCGGGGAAGGCCCCGATGTACGTCATCGGTAGCGCCGGGCCATGCCCGGCGGCCTTTCGTTCAGGTGCCCGCCGGGCATGGCCCGGC
>NZ_JBHZOP010000196.1:0-3020 GCF_042787595.1 Stenotrophomonas sp. YIM B13575
GGCCCGGCGCTGCCGCGCGAACGTTCCGGTAGCGCCGGGCCATGCCCGGCGGAAGCCCCGGTTATTTGCGGCTGTAATGCGCGACCAGGCGGTCGCCCAGCATCTGCAGCAGCTGCACCAGGATCAGCAGCACCACCACGGTGACCAGGGCCACGTCGGTGCGGTTGCGCTGGTAGCCTTCGCGCAGTGCCAGGTCGCCCAGGCCACCCGAACCGATCGCACCGCCCATGGCGGTGAAGCCGACCAGGGCGACGGTGGTGACCGTGGCTGCAGCGATCAGGCCCGGCCGGGCCTCAGGCAGCAGCACCCGGGTAACCAGCTGCCAGGTGGTGGCGCCCATCGACTGCGCGGCCTCGACCACGCCACGGTCCACTTCGCGCAGCGCAGTCTCGACCAGGCGCGCGTAGAACGGCGCCGCGCCGATCACCAACGCCGGCAGCGTGCCGAGCACGCCGATCGACTGCCCCATCAACCACAGCGACACGGGAATCAGCACCACCATCAGGATGATGAAGGGCACCGAACGCAGCAGGTTCACCACCAGCGCGAGTACGCCATAGGCGAGCGGCCGCCGCTTCATCTGCGGCGCGCCGAACACATACAGCAGCACGCCCATCGGCAGGCCGATGGCCAGGGTCAGCGGCAGCGAGCCGGCCATCATCAGCAGCGTCTCGATGGTGGCCTTGCCGATATCCACCCACTTGTCGGCATCCAGGTGGCGGAAGAAACCGCCGGCGGTGGCGATGATCATCGACGCAGTTCCTCAACGTGCACGCCGGCGGCCACGAACGCGGCCTGCGCGGCGGACTGGTCACCGCCCACCAGGGCGACGATCAGCTGGCCATACGGGGTGTCCTTGATCCGGTCGATACGGCCGGACAGGATGTTGTAGTCGACCCCGGTCTGCCGCGCGACGCTGCCGAGCAGGGGTTCGTAGGTGTCAGCGCCGAGGAAGGTCAGGCGCACGACACGGCCACCGACAGCGTCGAAATCGCGGTGCAATGTGCCTTCGTCCACGTGCTCCGATTCGCTGACGAAACGGCGGGTGGTCGGGTGCTGCGGATGCAGGAACACCTTGGTCACCGGGCCGGTCTCGACCAGCTGGCCGGCATCGAGCACGGCCACGCGGTCGCAGACGCGACGGATCACGTCCATCTCGTGGGTGATCAGCACGATGGTCAGGCCCAGCTCGCGGTTGATCTTCGACAGCAGCGCCAGCACCGAGGCGGTGGTCTGCGGATCGAGCGCGCTGGTGGCCTCATCGCAGAGCAGGATCTGCGGACGGGTGGCCAGCGCCCGGGCAATGCCCACGCGCTGCTTCTGCCCGCCCGACAGCTGCGCCGGGTACTTGTCCGCATGCGCCTGCAGGCCGACGGTCTGCAGCAGTTCGGCGACGCGCGCGTCGATCTCGGCCCTCGGCGTTCCGGCCAGTTCCAGCGGGAAGGCGACGTTGCCGGCCACCGTGCGCGAGGACAGCAGGTTGAAGTGCTGAAAGATCATGCCGATCCGGCGGCGCAGCGCGCGCAGGCCCTCCGGCTCCAGCGCGGTTACGTCTTCACCGGCGATCAGCAGACGACCACCGCTGGGCTCTTCCAAGCGGTTGATCATGCGGATCAGCGTCGATTTGCCCGCACCGGAATGGCCGATGATGCCGAACACCTCACCGGCCTCGATGGTCAGGTCCAGCGGCTGCAGCGCGCTGACTGAGCGGCCGGCAACGGCATAGGATTTGTGCAGGCGCTGGAACTCGATCACGGGATCAGCTCACCGGGAGGGCGATGGAAGGGGGCGTGCAGCCTACCAGCGCCGGCGCTCGCGCGCCCGCGCCATGGGCCAGAATGTTATTCCTTTTGGTTCTAAGGCGCTCGCAACCGCGTATTGGCCGGGGTCAGAGCCCCTGCGGGATCTGACCCCGGGTCGGATCCCCGCAGGGGCTCTGACCCATTCCCCGGTCACACCGGTTCAGGGATGGTCCAGCGGTTTCGGCGGTTCCTGCCGGTTCACCCGCTCGCGGTGCAGCAGGTACAGGCCCGAAGCGACGATGATCGCCGCGCCCGCCCAGGTGTAGCCGTCCGGCAGCTGCCCCCAGAACGCCAGATCCCAGCCGATCACCCAGACCAGGCCGCTGTACTCCAGCGGCGCGATCATCGAGGCCTCACCCAGCTGGAAGGCCTTGGTCAGCGCAATCTGGCCCAGTGCTCCGGCCAGGCCCATACCGGCGATCAACGGCGCATGCGCCATCTGCAGCGGCACCCAGCCGGGGATCGCCAGCAGCCCGGCGCCGATGGCCATGATGACCAGGAACCAGACCACCATCGACTGCGAGGTATCGGTGCGGGTCAGCAGGCTGACGGTGATCGCGGCGATGGCATAGGCGGTGGCGGCGGCCAGCACCATCAGGCCCGGCACCGAGATGAAACCGCCCACGCCCGGCCGCAGCACCACCAGCACGCCGACCAGGCCGATGCCGATGGCGACCCAGCGCCGCGGTCCGACCCGCTCGCCCAGCAGCGGCACCGACAAGGCGGCAATCAGCAGCGGCGCGACGAAGTAGATGGTGTAGGCGGTGGACAGCGGCAGGTCGCGCAGGGCGAACACGAAGCAGCCGATCATCGCCATGCCCAGCGCGCCGCGCAGCAGGTGCAGGCCCCAGCGGCGCGGGATCAACGAGCGTGGCCCGGCACTGGCCAGTACCCAGACCAGCACGAAGGGCAGCGACGCCACACCCCGCAGGAAGGTCACCTCCAGTGAGGGATAGCTGGCCGAAAGCTGCTTCATGCCGGCGTCCATCAGCGAGAAACAGGCGACGGCGGCGACCATCCAGGCCACGGCGCGCGAAGGGGAGCGTTGCAGGTTCATGGCCCATTATCGCCGAGCGCGCCGGATTGTAGAGCCGAGCCCATGCTCGGCTGGCGGTCCTGTAGAGCCGAGCCCGTGCTCGGCTGCTCTTCACAACGCAGCCGAGCATGGGCTCGGCTCTACAGAAAAGCGACAGCCACGGCATGGGCCCGGCTACAGAA
>NZ_JBHZOP010000197.1:0-4465 GCF_042787595.1 Stenotrophomonas sp. YIM B13575
CGGGCGGGTGGGTTGCGCAGGGGCGTAAGCGCCATGGATGGCGCGCCCGAGCCTACAGGGACGTATTCACGGCGTCCCCTGCGCAGCCCACCCGCCCGGCCAACCCACAGAGATGCAGCTCTTCACGACCAACCGCCACCACGGAGGGGCCCCGCCGTTCGCCGATCCCCGCCGAAGGCGCGCTTCCCGCTCTGCCTTTCGCAGTGCAGCATGCCCCCGCGCAAACCTGCGCGATCATGGACCCCCGCCCCCGCCAGGACTCCGCCATGCAGCAGTACCTGCTTCTGATCTACATCGACCCGTCACTGCTGCGCACCCTGCCCATCGACGACTTCAATACGTTGATGCGCGACTGCCTCGCCCATGCCGACAAACTGCAGGCCGAGGGCACGTTGCTGGCCGCGCAGAAACTGCAGCCGATCGAATCGGCGCAGACCCTGCGCGTGCGCGATGGCCACAGCCGGGTGCTCGATGGCCCCTTCGCCGAAACCCGCGAACTGCTGGCTGGCTTCAACCTGATCGTCGCCCACGACCGCGATGAGGCCATGCGTATCGCGCAGGGGTTCCCGTGGGCACGCTTCGGCAGCATCGAGGTGCGGCCGCTGGAAGACATGGACGCCGAGCGCGAACGCTGCGGCGCCCCCACTGCGGCTATGGCAGCAGCCGTACCCTGATCTCGCGCGGGCCTACGCCTTCGTTGCCGCTGTAATCGCGCGCGCTGGCACGCACGATGTACTCGCCCGGCGGCAACGCCGCCGGCTGCCAGCGACCGGTTTCCATCAGGCCATCGCGCACGGTGTTGGTCACCAGATACCGGAAGCGGGTGACCGCACTGCCGTGCACGGTGATGCCGCTGTCGGGTGCGTAAGCCACTTTCACCGCCTGCTTCTGCGGCGGCATGCGGTTGAAGACGATGTTCCAGCGCGGTTGCTCGTAGCCCTGCAGCGGCTGCCCGGCGGCATCCAGGATCTGGTAGCCCACCTGGTACGGCCCCAGCCGGCGACGCGGCAGGTTGTTGTCCACCTGGTCCCAGGCTTCCACCACGATCTGCACGCCGCGTCCCTGCCGGGCCAGCATCACCACGCCATCGCTGCCGGCGGCCAGCGGCTGGTCGTTGTCGTCCAGCAGCGCCACGTCGGTGATGCGTGGTGCGAAATGGTCGGCGTAGTCCTTGAACCCCAGCGCCACCGCATTGGTCTCGAAACCGCCATTGCCCACGGCCAGGTGCACGTGCGCCTGGCTGTTGATGCTGCCCAGACGGTCGCCCACGTGGATGCGCGTACCACGACGCACGCGGATGCGCTCCAGCGTGCCGTCTTCGGCGTACAGCGGCTGCCAGCGCGCGTCGAACGGTTCGCCGCGTGGCGTACGACCGACGCGCATGTGGATGTACTTCAACCGGTCCACGGCCAAGCCTTCAGCCTGCCCGCCCAGGCTCCAGGCGGCGATCGGGCTGCTGATCTTGCCCTCGGCAATCGCCAGCACGGTCTGGCCGACATCGCCGCGCACGTCAAAGCCGCCGTGCAGGTGGTGGCGGCTCTCACCTTGGAAGGTGCCGCGCACTTCACCGAGCGTGCCGACCACTTCATGCCAGCCATCCTGGGGTGCCAGTGGCCAGCGCCCGCCGCTGTCCGGCAGCGCCGCATCGGAGGCCGGCCCGACCAACGCCGGTGCGGGCAGTTCACCCACCGGCAGCGGTCGCAGGCGATGCAGGCGATAACCGGCGGAGTCGGCCACCAGCAGGGCACCGTCGGCTTCCACGGCCAGGCCGCTGGGGCGCGCCAGTCGCGGCAGGCGGTCGTTGCCCAGCAGCGCCAGTTGATGGCCCTGCGGGGTCACCTGCACGATGCGCCCGTCCAGGTCGCCCACATACAGCACACCGTCGTGCGTGGTGGCCAGTGACAGCGGGCCGTTGATGACCTCCCCCCTGCCGACTGCGGTACTGACCGTGCCATCGGCACCGACACGGCGGATCGCGTTGTTGAACAGATCGGCCACCAGCAGTGCGCCGTGCGCATCGAAGGCCAGCGCCACCGGCGTGTCGAAGCGAGCGTCAATACCGGGCGCATCGGCGAAGCCCGGGCGGTCGCCGCCGGCCAGCGTACGCACGTTGCCATCGGTACCGATCACGCGGATGCGGTCGTTCCAGGTATCGGCCACATAGACCTGCCCCTGCGCATCCACGGCGATGCCCATCGGTCCATCGAAACGCGCTTGTGCGGCAGGACCATCGGCAAAGCCCTGCTGGCCACCGGCCAGCGTCGTCACCTGTCCATCGGTGCTGATGCGCCGGATCGCATGATTGCCGGTGTCGGCCACATACAGATTGCCCCGTGCATCGGCGGCAATACCCGAAGGGGTGTTGAAACTCGCCTGTAGCGCAGGCCCATCAACACGCCCTTCGCCCTGCCCCGCGACCGTTTCGATACGGCCATCGGGCAGGCGACGGCGGATGCGGTTGTTGTCACCGGCATCGGTGAAATAGACGCTGCCATCGGCACTGCCCAGCAGTGCGTAGGGATCGGCGAAGCGTGCCTGCGCCGAGGCGCCATCGCGATCACCCGGATGACCGTCGCCGGCCAGCAGCTCGATCTGTGCGGTCCACGCCAGCGGCGTCGGTACAGGGCCAGCCGGCACCTGCGGACCGGAGGCGGGGAATTCCCACCAGGTTGCCGCCAAGGCCACCGCTGTTGCCACCACCACCGCGCCCACCGCCATCCCTTGCCACCGCGCCATCGTTCCGTTTGCCTGTGCTTGCATGAAGAGGCACGAACGATAATCGCTGCGCCCGTGCAGCGCCATGGCCGATGGTCAGGGCCGATGGTCAGGGCAATCTCACAGCGCTTGTCCTGCGCTGCCACAGCAGGTTCAATGTCCACTCCATGGACGGAGGCCCACCATGCCCCGCTGCACCCCACTTTTCATGCTGCTGTTTGTCGCGCTGACCAGCACCCCTGCCTTGGCCAACGTGCCGCGGACTGCCGCTTCCACCTCGCAGCCTCCGTCCGATGTAGCGATGGATGCGGCGCATGCCGCGTACGCGCAGCAATGGGATACGGCCATCGAACAGTCGCGCAGTGGCAATACGCTGGCCGCGTTGATCGCCATGCAACGGCTGATGGACAGCCCACTGCTGGCCGACTTCGATGCCGAGCGCCGCGGCCGCGCCGCGCAGTTTGCCGGCTGGACGGCGGCCATGCAGAAACAACCGGCGCTGGCACGGCGCTATCTGCAGCAGGCGCTGCTGGCGTTGCCGGGCGATGCAAGCATCCTGACCACGCTGGTGTCGCTGGACCTCAACGATGACAATCCGGCAGCGGCAGTCGAGCATCTGACACAGGCGCTGGCGCGTGCCGACGGCCCGCTGGCGATCGACCACCACACCATCAGCTACCTGCAATACCACCTGCGCGAGCAGCCCGCGCAGCGCATGGCGCTGCTGCAGGCGCTGTTCGACAACGGCTGGAAGAGCGGCGGCAGCGAACCCACCGGCCTGTGGCTGGCGCTGGCGACGCTGCAGGCCGACAACGGTCGCGGCGATGCCATTCCAACCACGCTGGCCCGCATCGACAGCCCGGCCGAGCTGATCCGCTTGCGCAGCGACAAGCGCTTCGACCGTTACGTGGACCGCCGCGATGCACGCTTCGATCCGGTCAAGGCCGCGCAGGTCCATCTGGACACCCTGCGCGTATCGGGCCTGCTGGATCGTGAGCTGGATGCACGCCTGGTGGATTTCAGCAGCACGCTGCTGATGCTGGATCGCAACGATGAAGTCCTGGCGCTGACCGATGACCTGGCCCAGGCCGCCGCGGAAGGACAATCACCGCCCGCCGCCAAAGCGGAGTGGCTGGCGTGGCTGCTCAACAGCCGCATCGCAGCGCTGCGACGCCTGGAGCGTACCGATGAGGCGCTGGCGACGGCGAAGCTGGCCGCCCGCATCGGCGCACTCGGCCCCGATGGTCTGGAGCATCAGATGAACGTGGCCTTCGTGCTCAACTCACTCGGCAAGACGCAGGAAGCAGAGGCCGCGATGGCCACATTGACCGGTCTGAGCGGCTATGGCCAGGCCGCACAGGCCTTGATCCATTTCGTCGCCGCCCGCCAGCGTGGTGATGCCACCGCTGCCGCCGCCGCACGTGCTGTCATCGTCGCCCAGCGCCAGGACGCCCGGCTCTTCTATCGCGAGATGCTGCTGGAAGAAGGGGATCTGGATGGAGCCGCCGCCGCGCTGATCGAGCAGCTGCGCTCGCCGCTGGAACGCAGCGACGCGCTGGCCAGCCTGCAGGACATGCGCGTGTATCCGTCGTTGCCGGGCGATGTACGCATCGATGCCGCCTGGCGCGAACTCAAGCAGCGTGCCGACGTGCAGGCCGAAGTCTCGCGCGTTGGTCGCATCGAGCGCTACGACCTGGTGGGCAGCGCAACCTCACGCTGAGCTGATCTCCTGTAGCGGGGGGGGGGGGGG
>NZ_JBHZOP010000198.1:0-6194 GCF_042787595.1 Stenotrophomonas sp. YIM B13575
GCGTACATCCAGAGGCTGCCGGCCAGCGGCCGGCACTACCGTGCCCGTCTGCAGGAAGGGCCGAAGCTCCTCCTGCAAACACAGTTGCTACAGGGACGTACTTGCGGCGTGTCCTGCCTCGGCCCGTCCCACCTCGCCCCACTACGGCATCCCCGCGCCGCAGCGCCCGCTTTTGATTTAGAACTCCGCCGCCACCGTCATGAACACCTGCCGCGGCGCACTCGCATGGATCGCATAGCGCGTGCCCTTCGGATCGGTCGGTGCGAACGAACTCAACTGGCCCGCATAGCGCTTGTTGGTCAGGTTGGTCGCGTTCAACGACACCCGCACGTTGCGCAGGCCCATGCCCGGACCGAAGTCGTAACCGGCACCCGCATCGAAGGTGGTCACGCCCGGCACCGACTGGTCGTTGGTGTAGGTGTAGTAGCGCTTGCCGGTGTACTTGGCGCGCAGGCTGGCGAAGAAGCCGTCGCGGTTCCAGCTGATCTCGCTGGAGGCCATGCGCTGCGGTGTGTCCACGGTGATCTTGCCAGCCACCGGCACGATCGCACCGCCCGAGGTGTAGTCATCCTCGTAGGTGGTCTTGTTCCAGGACAGCGCGTTGTACCACTGCAGGCCATCAACCGGCTTGAGGATGAAGGTCAGCTCGGCACCGTGGCTCTTCACCGAACCGACGTTGATGAAGCGCGTCACGCACTCCGGACGCGTGCCGACTTCGATGCTCGAGCACGGGTTCAACGACAGCAGGCGGTTGTCGAACGTCACGTTGTAGGCAGCGATCGAGGCCTGGTATTTCTCGCCGAAGGTACGGAAGCCCGCCTCCAGGCTCTTGGACTTCTCCGGCTCGAGGCCGGCGCTGGCCGCGAACGATTCCGGCGACACCTGCAGCGGGCCACCGCTGCCGCCGCCGACGAAGGCAGCGATGTTCTCGGCGTACGAGGCGAATACTTCATTGTTGGCGTTGAGCTTGAAGCCCACGCCCAGCTGCGGCAGCACCGATTCCTTGGCGGTCAGCGTGCCCGAGGCGATGCTGGTTTCCACGCCCGGCTGGGCCTTGGCGGTCATGCGCGTGTTGGGGCTCTTGATGCCCACGTCCACGGTCAGGCGCTGGTCGAGGAAACGCATCCGGTCCTGCACGTAGAACTGGCGGGTACGGATGTCGAAGTCCTGGTTGAACAGGCGGCGGTCCGGGTTCTGCAGGTACAGGTCGTCCAGGAACGGGCCACTGATGTAGTAGAAATTGCGCGAGACGTTATGGTCGTTCTGCTCGTACCACACACCGGCTTCCAGTTCGTGGATGCCCAGCGTCCACGACAGCGCTGCGGTAATGCCGTCGCGGTTGATGGTGTAGTTGGTGCTGCGGATCGAGATCGGCAGCATCTTGTCGGTGCCCGGGTAGGACGGCTGGCCTGGTGCCCACCAGTGGCCCTGGCCACGGTTCTCATGGTGGTAGCCCAGCAGCTTCAGGCGGCCCTGCTCACCCAGGCGGATGTCGGCGTCGATCGAGTACAGGTTGTCGTCGCGCAGCGCACGGCTCTGGTAGTACGCATCGTCGATGCTGTTGACGCCGCCGCTGAACGCGCAGCGCGCCTTGTTGTAGGTGCCCGGTGCGCAGTACGCGGCCGCAACGGCGCGATCCCAGTCCGGTGCATAGATGTTCCAGTCATAGCCCAGGCCGCGCGCCAGCATGTCCTTGGACAGGTAGGCATAGTTGGCCTGGCTGGCGCGCGAGGTGGCGACGAAGGCGCCGAAGCGGTTGTCGCCCACATTCCACACCGCCTTGGCGTTGAACTGGCGGGTGGTCTGGTTCTGGTACGGCGCGGCCCACATGTCCTGGTCCTGGTGCACGCCGGAGACATAGGCCGAGAAACCGTTGATGTCGCCGGTGTCCACGCGCAGGTAGCCGCGGCGCTGGTTGTCATCACCCGCAGTGATGCTGGCGCGGCCGCCGAATTCGGTGGACGGATCCATCGAGAAGTACTGGATGGTGCCGCCCAGATTGCTGGTCGAGGCCACGCCCAGCGAACCGATGCCCTGCGACAGCTCGGCACCGGCCAGGTTCTCTGCGATCAGTGCACGGGCGATGCTCAGGCCGTTGTAGTTGCCGTAGCTGTTGTCACCCAGCGGAATGCCGTCCAGCGTGTAGCCCAGGCGGCTCTTGTCGAAGCCGCGCAGGCTGATGGTCTGCGATTCTTCATTCGCGCCGAACGCATCGTTGGACTGCACCGACACGCCGGGCAGGCGGTCGAGGATCTTCTGGCCGCTGGTACCCGGCGGCAGCACCTGCTTGTCGACGGTGGTGATGCGCTGCACCTGGCGGGTCTCGCCCTGGCCGATGACCGAGACGGTATCCAGCGTCTGCGCGCTCAGCGCGGTATCGGCGGTGGCGTCGGTGGCTTCAGCGGCGTGGGCGCTGGCGGCGGAAAGCGCGATCGCCACGGCGATCGTCAGGTATCGGGTCTGCATGATGGTCCATTGCATGGGGGGTGGTCACCGGCCCGGGGGCGCGGTGCGTGGCCACTATGCGAACGGAACATGAAACCTTGTTTACGAAAAACCAACGAACGGCGTCGCGGGGGGAAGCCGCGCAGGGCGTGAATCTACCGGGGGAGGGGAGTAGATCCACGCCCTGCGTGGGAAAGCGCTAGCCCATGTACAGGCCACCGTTGACCGGATAGTCCGCACCGGTCACGTAGGAGGCTTCATCCGAAGCCAGCCAGGCACACAGGCCGGCCACTTCTTCCGGGCGACCCAGGCGCCGCACCGGCACGGATGCGGCCAGCCGGTCCAGCACGTCCGGCGGGAAGCTGCTGATCGCCTGGCTGGCGATGTAGCCCGGCGACAGTGTGTTGACGGTGACCCCGCGCGAGGCGACTTCAGCGGCCAGCGCACGGCTGAAACCGTGCATCGCGGCTTTTGCCGTGGCGTAGTTCACTTGGCCGATCTGGCCCTTGTGGGCGCTGACCGAACCGATGTTGATGATGCGGCCCCAGCCCCGCGTGGCCATGCCATCGACCACCTGCTTTGTCAGGTTGAACAGCGAATTGAGGTTGGAGGCGATCACTGCATTCCAGTCCTCCACCGTCATCTGCCGGAACAGCAGGTCGCGGCTGCCGCCGGAGTTGTTGACCAGCACGTCCACCTCGCCGACTTCGGCACGCACCTTGGCGAAGGCCGCCGTGGTCGACGCCCAATCGGTCGCGTTGCCTTCGGAGGCGATGAAATCAAAACCCTGCTCGCGCTGCTCACGCAGCCAGTTGGCCTTGCGCGGCGAGTTGGGCGCGCAACCGGCGACCACGGTATGGCCGGAACGGGCCAGGCTCTGGCAGATGGCAGTGCCGACACTGCCCATCCCGCTGGTGACGTAGGCGATGCGAAGAGTCATTGCAGAACGCTCCTTGATAAGGGAATCAGGTCGTGAAGGGATAGAGCCCGAACAACAGGCCGCCGATCATCAGCAACAACGAAATGGCGATCGCCCACTTCAGGGTGAACTTCTGGTGGTCGGCGAATTCGACCTTGGCCAGCCCCACCAGCAGGTAGGTGGACGGCACCAGCGGGCTGAGCAGGTGCACCGGCTGCCCGGCCAGCGACGCGCGGGCCATTTCCACAGGCGTGATGCCGTAGTTGCCGGCCGCCTCGGACAGGATCGGCAGCACGCCGAAGTAGAACGCGTCGTTGGACATGAAGAAGGTGAAGGGCATCGACGCCACAGCGGTGATCACCGCCAGGTACGGGCCCCAGCTGTCGGGGATGATCGCCAGGAAGCTGTGCGACATCGCTTCGACCATGCCGGTGTTGTTGAGGATGCCGGTGAAGATGCCCGCAGCGAAGATCAGCGCCACCACCGACAGCACGCTGCCGGCATGGCTGACCACGCGACGGCGCTGCTCGGCCAGGTTCGGGTAGTTGATCACCAGCGCGATGGCGAAGCCGATCATGAACAGCACCGGCATCGGCAGCACACCGATGATGAGGGCGCTCATCAGGGCCACGGTCAGCGCCAGGTTCACCCACAGCAGCCTGGGGCGCTTGGTGTCTTCGGCATCTTCCACGGTCGGCAGCGTGTTGCCGTCGTCGGACACGCTGTTGTCCATCCAGCTGCCACCCTTGGGCAGGGTCACGACACCAAGGCGACGGCGCTCCTTCAGGCCCAGGTACCAGGCCAGCAGCAGCACGCCGGCGCAGGCGATCACCATCGACGGAATCAGCGGCACGAACACATCGGCCGGGTCCACGTGCAGTGCGGTGGCCGCGCGCGCGGTGGGGCCACCCCACGGCGTCAGGTTCATCACACCACCGGCGAGGATGGTCACGCAGGTCATGTTCAGCGCGTTCATGCCCAACCGCTGGTACAGCGGCAGCATCGCCGACACGGTGATCATGTAGGTGGTCGAACCATCGCCATCAAGCGATATCAGCATCGCCAGCACGGCGGTACCGAACACGATCTTCATCGGGTCGCCCTTGACGAAGCGCAGGATGATCCGCACCAGCGGATCGAACAGACCCGCATCGATCATTACGCCGAAGTAGAGGATGGCGAACATCAGCATCACGCCGGTCGGCGCGATCTTCTTGATGCCTTCCAGCATCATTTCGTCGATGCCGGCGGCGAAGCCACCGATCAGGGCGAAGATGATGGGAATGGTGATCAGGGCAACGAGTGGCGACAGTCGTTTGCTCATGATCAAGTACATGAACGTAATGACCATGCCAAAGCCGAGGATGCTCAGCATCATCTGCGGACTCCTTGAAGAATCAGGATGTGGGGAAGTGGAAGGGGCTGACGTTTAGAAGTCGAACTGCAGGCGCCCGGTGACCGCGCGCGTGCGGTCCACCGTGGTGCCGGCCAGGCGATCGCGGTTGCGGCTTTCGATCACGTTGAGCATGAAGCGCAGGTTGTCGCGCAGGTACCAGTTGCCGCCCAGCGTCCAGCCTTCAGTGCTGCCACGGCGCAGGTCGGGTTGGCCATCGAGGTGCTGTGCGCCCCACATCTGGTCGTAGCGCAGGGCCACTTCGAAGGCACCGGCCTTGTGGCGGATGTTCTTGACCCGGGCGAAGCGGCCGGTCTTGCGGTCGTAGGCACGGCTTTCGCCGGTGACGAACCAGCTGAGCATGCCGTAGGCGGCCATCACATCACCGCGCTGGGCACCATCATCGAAGGTGGCGCCGCTGAACTCGCCCTGCCATGACAGCGGGCCGCGCACCTGCGCATATTCCAGCGACCACTTGTTGACGTCGGTATCGCGGCCGGCGGAGAAGTCGACCAGGGTCAGGCGGCTCTCGTCGGACAGGTGGCCGGCCGGACGCGGGCGGATCTTCAGGCCCGGCGTGCCGTTGCCGCCCGGGTTGTCGTAGGCCTCGCGGGCCAGCGACAGGCCCAGGTGCAGCACGTCGCCCTCACTGGGGGCCGGTGCCCAGGTGACGCGACCACCGGCGGCGCGGCCCTTGACCTGCCAGGCATCGATGCTTTCCAGGCTGTACACGCTGGCCGCCCAGGTGAAATCGCCCGGATTGGCCTGCCACGAGGCGCCCAGCCGGTACAGCGGCGCCAGCGTGGTGCCGGCGTTGCCGCGCTCCAGGAAGCTGCCGTAGTTGGAGCCGGTGCGGTCATCCAGCGAGAAGTACTGCTTGAACTGGCCCACGGTGAGCCGGCCGGCATCGCCGAAGCTGCGGCTCAGGTAGACGTCTTTGGCCTCGACACGGTCGCCGGAGAAATCGGCTTCCAGCTTGTAGTCGACCACGAAGAACTTGCCGGAAACGTCAACCCAGGCGCGACGGATCTCGGTGTCATCCTTGTTCGGCGTACCCCGGTTGTCGTTGTCGAAGGTAGCGAAGTCCAGATGCAGACGACCGCCAAGGGTGGCCGTGACCGGACGGTCGTCTTCGGCGGCGAAGGCCGGCGCGGCCAGCGCAGCCAGGGCCATCATGGCGGCAGGACGCCGCCAGGCAATGCTCAATTCCACAAACCCTCCCAGGTGCACGCCAGGCGCGCGGCAATCGTGGGCACCGGACGGTGCGCGGCCGCAGTCTGTGTCGCGCAAGCTGTCATCGTCCTGTCAGCGGTTTGTGCGGTGCAGCGTAAAAGACGGCGCTGCGCTCGCCGGGCCTGGCCCGGCGCTACCCCGCGACGATGCACCCGGTGGCGCCGCCACGCCCGGCGGAACAGGTCAGCATCGGTAGCGCCGGGC
>NZ_JBHZOP010000199.1:0-7895 GCF_042787595.1 Stenotrophomonas sp. YIM B13575
GTGTGGGTGTGCAGGACACGCCGTAAACCCATCCATGGGGGCTCGATGGCGCCATCCATGGCGCCAACAGTCCTGCACACCCACACCGCCCCGCCTTCGACAGTTTCCCGGTGGCCAGTAGATCCACGCCATGCGTGGATGAATCTCCATCGAAATCGAATATTTCGATAATTGATCGAATGATCGAAGAGCATCCACGCGTGGCGTGGATCTACTGTCGACCAAGGTCGACACCTACCAATAGCAAGCCACGCCGTCCAGACAGATTGCGGAAAACTGTCGAAGGCGGGGTACTGTGGGTTTGCGGGGTGTGAGCCGCATGGATGCGGCGACCAAGCCTCCATGGACGGATTCACGGCGTCCCCGCAAACCCGCAGTGCCCCGCCATCCCCCAGGAAGCAGGCTGTTGCCGTTGCAGTTGCTCCGGCCGTTGCCTCGGCGGGTGCCGGGCGCCGCCCGGCCGATACCCCTCCCCCGGCCGGGCTGGCAGAATAGGTGTCTCTGCCGTAATCCGAAGCCGACGATGCGCCTCTCCCAGTTCCACCTGCACACCACCAAGGAAACCCCCAGCGACGCCGAGCTGACCAGCCACCGGCTGATGCTGCGCGCGGGCATGATCCGCAAGCTCGCATCCGGCCTGTACACCTGGTCGCCGCTGGGCCTGCGCGTGCTGCGCAAGGTCGAACGCATCGTCCGCGAGGAAATGGACCGTGCCGGCGCCGTCGAATTCCAGATTCCGACCATCCAGCCGAAGGAACTGTGGGAGCAGACCGGCCGCTGGCAGAAGTTCGGCCCGCAGCTGCTGAAGATCAAGGACCGCAAGGAACAGACCTTCTGCTACAGCCCCACCGCCGAAGAAGCGGCCTGCGATTTCGCGCGCAGCGAACTGTCCAGCTACAAGCAGTTGCCGGTGAACTTCTACCAGATCCAGACCAAGTTCCGCGACGAGATCCGTCCGCGCTTCGGCGTGATGCGTGCGCGCGAGTTCCTGATGAAGGACGCCTATTCGTTCCACCTGCACGACGAAGACCTGGTGCGTGAGTACGAAAACATGAAGGTGGCCTACAGCCGCATCTTCACCCGCCTGGGCCTGGACTTCCGCATGGTGCAGGCCGATTCCGGTGCGATCGGCGGTGACGCCTCGCAGGAATTCCACGTGATCGCCGATTCCGGTGAAGACGCGCTGGTGTTCTCCACCGGCTCGGACTACGCCGCCAACATGGAAGCGGCCATTGCCGCCGATCCGGCCGCGCGCGCTGCGGCCAGCGAAGCCCTGCGCAAGGTCGACACCCCGACCCAGAAGACCTGCGAAGACGTTGCTGCCCTGCTCGGCATCGACCTGCAGCGCACCGTGAAGTCGGTGGCGCTGATCGCCGGTGAAGGCAAGGCACAGCAGTTCGTGCTGGTGCTGGTGCGCGGCGACCACGAGGTCAACGAAATCAAGCTGGGCAAGGTTGCCGGCCTGGACGAGCAGCGCTTTGCCAGCGAAGCAGAGATCGCCGAATACCTCGGCAGCGTGCCGGGCTTCCTCGGTCCGGTCGCACCGGCCAAGCCGATCCGTGTGGTTGCCGATCGCGAAGTGGCGGCGATGTCCGACTTCGTCGTCGGTGCCAACGAGGCCGGTTTCCACCTGGCCGGCGTCAACTGGGGCCGCGACCTGGCCGAACCGGAAGTGGCGGACATCCGCAATGTACGCGCCGGTGATCGTGCGCTGGATGGCGGCGAGCTGAAAATCGCCCGCGGCATCGAAGTCGGCCACGTGTTCCAGCTGGGCCGCACCTATGCGAAAGCGCTCGATGCCACCGTGCTGGACGAGAACGGCAAGGCCGCAGTGATGACGATGGGCTGCTACGGCATCGGCATTTCGCGCGTGGTCGCCGCAGCCATCGAACAGAACCACGATGACGCCGGCATCATCTGGCCCGACGCGATGGCGCCGTGGCAGGTGGTGGTCTGCGTGATCAATCCGAAGGGCGACGCGGGCGTGGCCGATGCAGCGTCAGGCCTGCTGCAGGAGCTGCGCGACGCCGGCCTGGATGCTGCACTGGACGACCGCGGCCTGCGCCCGGGCGCGATGTTTGCCGACATGGAACTGATCGGCATCCCGCACCGCGTGGTGGTCAGCGAACGCGGCCTGGCCGCAGGCACCTTCGAGTACCGCTCGCGTCGCGCCGCCGAAGCGGAGAGCCTGGACAAGGCCACCCTGCTGCAGCGCCTGCAGGGTTGATCGGAAAAGACCGGGGTATACCCCGGTCTTTTTTTTGCCGGATGGCCGTTCCCGGAAAATCGCAGCGGACATAATCCGGTCAAAATGGTCGCAACCGGGCCAGCCAGCCGACAGACGGTGACCGCAACTGTTTGTGCTGGGATTAATTCCTCATTACTCTGTCCCGCGACGCCACGGACCGGCTCGTCCCTGTCCCTAAATTAGTTTCTGGAGTAATCGTTGATGAGCATCGACCTGACCGGCCTGTCGGCACGTGAGCTGGGCGCATTGATCCGCACAGCCAAGAAGCAGCAGACCATCGTCGCCAAGCGTCGCCCGATCACCAAGGTGCGTGCCCAGCTGAGCAAGCTGGCCAAGACCGAGGGTTACACCATCGAGGAACTGTTCGGTGGTGAACCCGCACCGCGTGCGCGCAAGGTCGCCAAGGCCACCCAGTCCCCGTCCAAGGCCGCCGGCCGCAAGCTGGGCAAGGTTGCGCCGAAGTACCGCAACCCGGCCAACCCGAAGGAAACCTGGACCGGTCGTGGCAAGCAGCCGCGCTGGATGGCCGAGCTGACCGCCAAGGGCAGCAAGAAGCCGGAAGATTTCCTGATCAAGAAGGCCTGAGGCCGACTGCAGCAGGAATGAAAAACGCCGGCGAAAGCCGGCGTTTTTTCTTTGTCCGGGGTGTGGACCAACGGTCCACACCCACACCATTCAAGGGTGTGCGGACCAACGGTCCACACCTACAGGGTCTTGCGCGCCGGCATCAGCAGGTTGCCGAACAGCAGGCCGGCGACCAGCGCCATCACCACGTTCAACACGGTCAGGAACACGCTCTGGCCGGCGCCCACGTCCTGTTGCTGGACCAGGGTCAGCACGCCGCGCAGGCTGGTGCTGCCGGGCACCATCATGATGATGCCCGGCAGGCGGATGATCGCGCCGGGACGGCCGACCACGCGCCCGAACAGGTTGCCACCGGCGGTCAGCAGCATCGCCGACAGGAAGATGCCGGCCGGCGTGCCCCAGGCATGACCACCAAACTTGGAGATCGCGTAACCGGCCACCGAGGCGGCGATCACCCATGGATAGTCGCGGCGGTTGGCCTTGAACAACATGGCGAAGGCGAACGCCGCCGTCAGCAGCGAGCCCCACTCCACCCACGGCCCCTGTGGCCGCGAGGCACGGATCATCGGGTCCAGCCCCAGCACATCGGCCAGGGTCACCGCGATCATCGCGCCGACACTGAGCTTCATGATGGTGGTCAACGCGCCGGCAAAGCGCGCGGTGCCGGACACCCAGTGCTGGCTGGCCAGTTCATTGACCGCATTGGTCAGTGACATGCCGGGCAGCAGCACCACCAGCGAGGCGATGATCACCGTGTTGAGATTCAGGGCGCCCACGAAGGTGGCAACCACGGTGGCGACCAGGCCGGCCAGCAGCGCCGCCAGTGCTTCGGCCGCTTCACGGCTGGCCGGGCGCTTGTCGGTAACCATGCCGAGCAGGCCGATCAGCAGGCCGATGACACCGGCGGTGGCGATGTCCAGCCACGGCAGCTTCCACATGCCTGCCACGCCGGCCGCACCGAGGGTGAAGGACAGGATGGTGCGCAGCTTGCCGCGCCGGCCCGGATCCTTGTCCAGCTGGCGCAGCGCGGTGTGGCCCTGGGCGATGCTCATGCGGCCATTGGCCACTTCTTCGGCGATCCCGTCAGCCACGCTGAGCTTGTGCAGGTCGTTCTCGCCGGGCGCCAGCCGGATCACCCGGGTGATGTCGCTGGAGCCGATGGCCTGCGCCGGGTCGCTGAAACTGAGGATGATGCCGGTGGGATTCGACCACGGTTCACAATCCAGATCGAGCTGCCGGGCCAATGCAACCACCGCCGCTTCCAGGCGCTGGGCCGTTGTGCCGTAGCTGTGCAGGCGGCCGGCGATCTCGGAAACGAAGGCCACGCGCTGCGCGTAGGTGGCCTGGGGCGTGGGGATCGTGTGAGCGTCTGCGGACATGCGCCGTAGTATTACCTACGTCAGGCTCTGCTGGAGAAATTCATCCTGGTTCGACGCGACGTGCAATTCAGAACGGTTATGCTGCGACCCGAATGGCCCCCATGACCCCGACCCACGCCCCCCAGCTCGAACAGGACGCTCAGGATCCGGGACTGATCCGGCTGTCCGGCCACTGGACCCTGAAGACCGCGCTGGCCGCGGCCGAAGTGCTGCGTGGCGTTCCGGACACGCTGACCGGCATCGACGCCACCGGCATCGAGCTGCTCGACTCCGCTGGCGTACTGCAGGTGCTGCGCGTCGCCCATCGCGCTGACCTGAGCGAAGACGCCCTGCGGTTCCGCCCGGACCACCAGGCGCTGGTGTGCACCATCGAAGAAGTGGCGGACGACCGCCCGAAGCCGAAACGCGACTTCGGCGTGCTGGCGGCGCTGGAGCGGCTGGGCGTCAGCGTCCATGCCACGGGCCACAACATCAAGGCGCTGTGCAGCTTCCTCGGTGAGAACCTGGTCAAGGCCGCACGCCTGGTCAAGGAACCCCGACGTTTCCGCTTGACCGCGACCGTGCACCAGATGGAGCAGGTCGGGCTGGACGCCGTGCCACTGGTCGCGCTGCTGTCCTACCTGGTCGGCGCAGTGATCGCCTTCCTCGGCTCGACCATCCTGCGCGATTTCGGCGCGGAGATCTTCGTGGTCGAACTGGTGAACATCGCCTTCCTGCGCGAATTCGCCGTGCTGCTGACCGCGATCGTGCTGGCCGGCCGCACTGCCAGTGCGTTCACCGCGCAGATCGGTGCAATGAAGGCACGCGAGGAAATCGATGCGATGCGCACCCTGGGGCTCGACCCCATCGACCTGCTGGTGCTGCCGCGCCTGGTCGCGCTGCTGGTGACGCTGCCGCTGCTGACCTTCATCGCGATGATCGCCGGCCTGGCCGGTGGTATCACCGTCGGCGCGTTCGACCTCGACATCCCGCCGCAGATGTACATCGCGCGCATGCACGACACGATGGAAGTGCGGCACATGCTGGTCGGCCTGTCCAAGGCACCGGTATTCGCGCTGGTGATCGGCCTGATCGGCTGCCTGGAAGGCCTGAAGGTGGAAGGCACCGCGCAATCGGTCGGCGAGCGCACCACCTCCAGCGTGGTGCAGACGATCTCGCTGGTGATCATCATCGACGCCTTCGCGGCGTTGTGGTTCATGCACATGGACTGGTGACATGAGCACGCATCCGACCCCCGAAGAAGTGCCCATGCAGGACGACGAAGGCCACGACCTGGCCATCCGCGTGCGCGGGCTGGTCAACCGCTTTGGCAGCCAGACCGTGCACGAAGGGCTGGACCTGGACGTGCGCCGTGGCGAGATCCTTGGCGTGGTGGGCGGTTCGGGCACCGGCAAATCGGTGCTGATGCGCTCGATCCTGGGCCTGCGCGTGCCGGATGAAGGGCAGATCGAAGTGCTCGGCCGCGACGCGCGTGCCGACGACGCCGAGAGCCGCCTGCACATCGAACGCAATACCGGCGTGCTGTTCCAGGACGGCGCCCTGTTCTCATCGCTGACCGTCGGCGAAAACGTGCAGGTGCCGCTGAAGGAACACCACCGCGAACTGCCCGAGCGCTGGCACTACGAGCTGGCCCTGCTGAAGGTGAAACTGGCCGGTCTGCCCGCCGATGCGATCAACAAGCTGCCCTCGCAGCTGTCCGGCGGCATGCGTAAGCGCGCCGGCCTGGCACGTGCACTGGCGCTGGATCCGCCGCTGCTGTTCCTGGACGAACCCACCGCCGGGCTGGACCCGATCGGTGCGGCCGCGTTCGACCGCCTGATCAAGACCCTGCAGGAAGCGCTGGGGCTGACCGTGTTCCTGATCACCCACGACCTGGACACGCTGTATGCCATCTGCGACCGGGTGGCAGTCATCGCCGACCGCAAGGTGGTGGCCAATGCGCCGCTACCGGAAATCGAGAGACTGGATCATCCGTGGATCCAGGAATACTTCCACGGACCCCGCGCGCGCGCCGCGCGTGGCGAACAGATCGAGAGTGCCTGAGCCATGGAAACAAAAGCCAACTACGTGCTGATCGGCGCGTTCACCCTGATCACCGGCCTGGCCCTGCTGGCCTTCGGCCTGTGGGCCGCCAAGTACTCCTCCGACCGTACCTGGCAGGAATACCGGGTGGTGTTCCGCGAAGCGGTGACCGGCCTGTCGGTCGGCAGCCCGGTGCAGTACAACGGCATCGCGGTGGGCTCGATCACCGAACTGAACCTGGTGCCGGACGATCCGCGCCAGGTGGTCGCGCGCATCCGCCTGAACTCGACAACCCCGGTCAAGACCGATACCCGCGCCAAGCTGGCGATCACCAGCCTGACCGGCCCGTCGATCATCCAGCTCAGCGGCGGCACGCCGCAGTCGCCGGCGCTGACCACGGTCAACAAGGATCCGGCGCCGATCATCCCGACCACGCCGTCAGCGCTGCAGAACATCACCGACGTGGCCAACCGCATCGTCGAGCGCATGGACCAGATCCTCAGCGACCGCAACGTCGCCTCGATCAACGCCACGTTGGCCAATCTGGAAACGATCAGTGGCGGCCTGGCCGACCGCGACCAGGGCACGCAGTCGCTGCTGCTCAGCGCGCGCGATGCCGCGCGCAGCCTGGACGCCACCCTGAAGACCACCAACGGCACCATCGAGCGCCTGGACAAGAACCTGGTGCAGCAGCTGCCGGGCATCATCGACAAGCTCGACGCCACCCTGGCCAAGCTTGACTCGGCCGCCGGCAATGCCGATTCGATCCTTGGCGAGAACCGCGCAGCCATCAACAGCTTCGCCAATGACGGCCTGGGCCAGCTCGGCCCGACCCTGGGTGAACTGCGTGGCCTGATCCGCGACCTGCGCCGGGTCAGCGACCGTCTCGAGAACAACCCCGCGCGCTACCTGCTCGGCCGCGACGCCCCGAAGGAGTTCGAACCCAAATGAGCCCGACCACCCTTCCGCGCCTGTTGCTGGCAGCGTCGCTGGCCACCCTGCTGGGTGGCTGCTCGATCCTCGGCAGCGGCGACAAGAACCCCGTCACTCTGTATTCGCCGGCCGTGCAGGTCAAGGTCGACCCCAGCTGGCCGCAGGCCGACTGGCAACTGGTGCTGGCCAAGCCCAGCGCCGCGCGCATGGTCGACAGCCCGCGCATCAACGTGCGGCCGACGCCATCGGAGCTGGAGATCTACAAGGGTGCCAGCTGGGCGCAGCCGGCCACCGACATGATCGAGGACACCCTGCTGCGCGGCTTCGAGGACTCCGGCCGCATCCACGGCGTGGCCCGCGTCGCCGCCGGCATCCGCGCCGACTACAAGCTGTCCACCGATGTCCGTCGCTTCGAATCGGACTACCAGGGGCAGGCAACGCCGACGGTCGTCATCGAGATCAACGCCAAGCTGATCGATGTGACCAACCAGCGCGTGGTCGCCGACCGCACCTTCCGTCAGCTGCAGCCGGTAGGCAGCACCGAGGTGTCGGCCGTCGCCGCCGCCTTCGAGCGTGGCCTGCAGCAGGTGGCGCAGGACGTGGTGGGCTGGACGCTGACCAGCGGGCAGAACGACAAGCAGGCGCTGAAGCGCTGATTGACCACCGCTGCACTCGCCGGGCATGGCCCGGCGCTACCCCGCGCGGTTCCGGTAGCGCCGGGCCATGCC
>NZ_JBHZOP010000200.1:0-2558 GCF_042787595.1 Stenotrophomonas sp. YIM B13575
GTAGCCGGGGGTCAGATCCCTTTTCCGTGGGGAAAGGGATCTGACCCCCCGGCTCACAACGCAGAAAGCCCGTCACAAGGACGGGCTTTCCGGAAGAGCAGCCGAGCGTGGGCTCGGCTCTACAGTTCAATGCGGGCGATCAGCCCAGCTTGACCAGCCAGCCGTGGCGGTCCGGCAGGCGGCCGTACTGGATGTCGGTCAGTTCCTTGCGCAGCGACATGGTCACTTCGCCGGCCGGCGCATCGATGTCGCCCACCGAGAAGCCTTCGCCCTTCAGCTGGCCGATCGGGGTGACCACCGCAGCGGTACCACAGGCGAACACTTCGGCGATCTCGCCAGAGGCCACGCCCTGCTTCCACTCATCGATGGTGACCTTGCGCTCTTCGACCTTCATGCCGCGGTCGCGGGCCAGCTGCAGGATGCTCTCGCGGGTGATGCCCTCGAGGATGCTGCCGGACAGTTCCGGCGTGACCAGGGTGCCGTCCTTGTAGACCAGGAAGACGTTCATGCCGCCCAGTTCTTCCAAGTACTTGCCTTCGACCGGGTCCAGGAACAGCACCTGCGAGCAGCCCTGTGCCTGCGCCTTCTGCTGCGGCAGCAGCGACGCGGCATAGTTGCCACCACACTTGGCCGCACCGGTGCCGCCCTTGGCCGCACGCGCGTATTCGGTGGACAGCCAGATCGACACCGGGGCGACGCCCTTGGCGAAGTACGGGCCGGCCGGGCTGGCGATCACGTAGTAACCGGCCTTGTGCGCGCCGCGCACGCCAAGGAAGGCTTCGTCGCCGATCATGAACGGACGGAAGTACAGGCTCGACTCATCGGCCGACGGCACCCAGGCGCTGTCGACGGCGATCATCTGCTTCAGCGATTCGACGAAGATCTCCACCGGCAGTTCCGGCAGCGCCAGGCGCTGCGCCGAACGCTGCAGGCGACGGCCGTTGGCATCGGGACGGAAGGTCCAGATCGAACCATCGGCATGGCGGTAGGCCTTGATGCCCTCGAAGATCTCCTGGCCGTAGTGCAGCACGGCCGCGGCCGGGTCCAGCTGCAGCGGGCCGTAGGCACGCACGTTGGCGTTGTGCCAGCCGGTGTCCTTGTCCCAGCGCACTTCCACCATGTGGTCGGTGAAGTGCAGGCCGAAACCCGGCTTCTCCAGGATCTGGGCGCGCTCTTCAGCGCTGCGCGGGTGGTCCGAACGGGTGACGGCGAAGCTGGGAATGGACTGGGACACCGGAGATTTCCTGTTCTGGTTGCGGGTAATGCCGGGCCCGCGTCACTGCGGGCCGTGGGTCAAAGCATGCCGGTTTCGAGCCGGGCGGCCTCGGACATCATGTGCTGGTTCCAAGGCGGGTCGAAGACCAGCTCGACGTCGGCCTCGGCCACCGTCGGGATCATTTCAAGCTTGCTGCGCACGTCGTCGACCAGGATGTCACCCATGCCGCACGCGGGCGCGGTCAGGGTCATCTTCACGTCGATCTCGCGCTGCCCTTCGTCCAGGTGCTTGATCTCGACCTCGTAGACCAGGCCCAGTTCGACGATGTTCACCGGAATTTCCGGGTCGAAACAGGTGCGCAGCTGCTGCCACACCAGTTGTTCGACCTGCTCGTCGCTGGCATCGTCAGGCAGCTCCAGCGGTGCCGGCGCCTCCTTGCCGATGGCATCGCCATCCTTGCCGGCGATACGGAACAGATTGCCCTCGACGAACACCGAATAACTGCCGCCCAGCGCCTGGGTGATGTACCCATAGCTGCCGGCGGGCAGGGTCACGGTGTCGCCCTGCGGGACCATCACGGCCTCGCAATCGCGTTCGAAGTGGACAGGTTCGCTGCTACGGGAATACATGGGGACCGATATGGGGCTGCGGCCGAAGCCACGCAAGACGGCATTCTAACGTAGGCGCCCGGCCCTCGCCGGTGCACTGCGGCAAACCACAGTATCCTGTGGGCGACCTTCAGGAGCTTCGATGTCCTCCAATGCCGCACGTGCCAGGACCGTTACCTGGCTCTGGCCCTTCATGTTGTTGCTGGCGCTGGCCACCGCCCCCCTCGCCTGGATGCTGATCGCCCTGTTCACCGGCCGCCCGGTCGGCTGGATGGCGGTACTGACCGCCCTGGAACTGGTGTTCATGCTGCGTCTGGGCACGCTTGGCCCCGGCAAGCTGCGCATCGCCCTGGTCGTGCTGGGCACGCTGCTGGTGGCCGCCATCGCGAACTGGGCCATCGCCAGTGCCTGGATGGGCGGCTCGATGGGCCTGAACCCGTGGGACGCCTCGCTGCGGATGGGCCCGCACCTGGCCTGGACGCTGATCACCCTGGCCAACGGCGTGGTCGAATGGCTGTGGCTGGCGGTAGGCATTGCCGTAGGTGCCTGGCTGGCGCGTTGATCGCGCCGGTGATGCCCTGATGGATCCACGCCATGCGTGGACATGTCTGGTAGATCCACGCCATGCGTGGATATGTCTGGTAGATCCACGCCATGCGTGGATGGGGGGGTAGCGCCGGGCCATGCCCGGCGAGCGCAGCGGTCTGCACGAAAAGCCGCCGGGCATGGCCCGG
>NZ_JBHZOP010000201.1:0-4137 GCF_042787595.1 Stenotrophomonas sp. YIM B13575
GCATCCGCCGGGCATGGCCCGGCGCTACCGCAACCAGACACCCCTGGCAGCGCCGGGCCATGCCCGGCGGGAGAGATCAATCGGCCGGCGGCAGCGGCCGGGTCCACAGCCAGATCGCCACCACGGTCATGCTGCCGATGGAGAACCACTTCACCCAGGCCACCGGCACGCACCACAGCATGATGCCGGCACACACCGCCATGGTGATCGTGGCCATCCACTTGCCGTAGCGGCTGACCGCACCATGTGCCTGCCAGTTGGCGATGGCCGGGCCGAAGCGCGGGTGCTGCAGCAGCCAGCCGTGCAGGCGCTCGGAGCCGCGCGAGGCGGCCCAGGCCGAGATCAGGATGAATACGGTGGTGGGCAGCCCCGGCACGAAGATGCCGACGATGCCGGTGCCCAGGCTGGCATAGGCCAGCAGCCACCACGCCCAACGGAACCGCACCGGCCGGGTGGGCGCTGGCAGGTCCTTGCTGGCGGGTGGTTCGGGCAGATTCATCGCGCAAGGATACCCAGCGCAGGTGGCGGCGGCGATATCACCGCCGCCACGATGCGTCATTCCGTCGCAGCGCCGGCAGCGGGCGTTTCGATGCCCAGCTGCTGCAGCACGAACGCATACGACTCGGACAGTTCGCGGTAACGCTGGAAGCGCCCGGACTTGCCGCCGTGGCCGGCTTCCATGTTGGTGCGGAACAGGATCGGGAAGTGGCCGGTGTTGTCATCACGCAGCTTGGCCACCCACTTGGCCGGCTCCCAGTACTGCACCTGCGAATCCCACAGGCCGGTACCCACGAACAGCGACGGATAGGCCTGCTTTTTCACGTTGTCATAGGGCGAGTAGGACAGCATGTACTCGTAGTACGGCTTCTGCTCGGGGTTGCCCCACTCGTCGTATTCGTTGGTGGTCAGCGGGATGGTCGGGTCGAGCATGGTGGTGACCACGTCCACGAACGGCACCTGCGCCACCAGCACGCGGTAGTCCTGCGGCGCCTGGTTGGCGATGGCACCCATCAGCAGGCCACCGGCGCTGCCACCGGACGCGGCGACACGATCCTTCGCCGCCCAGCCCTGTGCCACCAGGCCACGGGTGACGTCGATGAAGTCGTTGAAGGTGTTCTGCTTGTGCAGCAGCTTGCCGTTCTCGTACCAGTCGCGGCCCATTTCCTGGCCGCCACGGATGTGGGCGATGGCGTACACCACGCCACGGTCGAGCAGGCTCACCGCCGTCTGGTTGAAGTACGGGTCCATCGACATGCCGTAGCTGCCGTAGGCGTACTGGAACAGCGCGCCGGTGCCATCTTTCTGGTAGCCCTTGCGATAGACCAGCGACACCGGCACCTTGACCCCATCGCGCGCGGTGATCCAGACGCGATCGGTTTCGTACTTCGAGGCGTCATAGCCGATCACCGGCTGCTGCTTCAGCTGGCGACGCTCGCCGTTGGCGGTGTTCAGCTCGAACACCGTGGTCGGCGTGGTCATCGAGGTGTAGACGTAGCGCAGCCAGGTGGTGTCAGCCTCGGTGTTGTCGCCCAGGCCCATCGAATAGGCCGGTTCGTCAGCCTTCACGTAGTCGTTGCGACCGTCCTTGAACAGCAGGCGGATGCGCTCCAGGCCTTCGGAACGTTCGGCGATGGCGGTGTAGGTATCGAACAGTTCGAAGCCTTCGATGAACACCGCATCGTCGTGCGCGATCCAGTCCTTCCACTGCGCACGCGAGGTGGCGTCGGTCGGTGCGGTCACCAGCTTGAAGTTCTTCGCACCATCGTTGGTGCGGATCACCCAGCGGCCATCGTAGTGGTCGGCGTCGTACTCCACGTCGCGCTGGCGCGGGGCGAGCACGGTGAACGTGGTCGGGTCGCTGGCCGGCGCGTAGCGCTCTTCAGAGGACACGGTGCTGTGCACGCCGATGGTGATGAAGCGATCGTCGCGGGTGCGGCCGATGCCCATGTAGAAGCTGTCGTCCTTTTCTTCGTAGACGACGGTGTCGGCGCTGGCCGGGGTGCCCAGCACGTGCTTCTTCACCCGCACGGTCAGCAGGGTTTCCGGATCGTTCTCGACATACAGCACGGTGCGGTTGTCGTCGGCCCAGACCAGGTCGCCGGAGGTGCCGGTGATCGTGTCCGGCAGCACCGCGCCGGTGCGCAGGTCCTTGAAGCGGATGACGTACTGGCGGCGGCCCACGTCATCGTCGGCCCAGGCCAGCAGCTGGTTGTCCTGGCTGACCTCCATCGAGCCGACGCTGAAATAGCCCTTGCCGGCAGCCATCGTGTTGACGTTGAGCAGGACTTCCTCCGGCGCGTCCATGCTGGCCTTGCGGCGCGCATGGATGGGATAGTCCTGGCCGGTTTCGTAGCGGCTGTAGTACCAGTAGCCGCGCTCGCGCGCCGGCACACTGGCATCGTCCTGCTTGATGCGGCCGACGATCTCGCCGTACAGCGCATCCTCCAGCGGCTTCAGCGGTGCCAGCAGCTGGTCGGCGTAGGCGTTCTCGGCCTGCAGGTAGGCCAGCATGGCCTTGTCCTCGCGCTTGTCGTCGCGCAGCCAGTAATAGTCATCGTTGCGGGTCGCGCCGAACGGCGCCTTGACCACGTGCGGACGCTTCTCAACATCCGGCGGAACGGGCGGGGTGGCGGCGGTAGCGGTGCTGGTCATCAGGCTCGCAAGCAACAGGCAGAGAGTGGATTTCATGAAATAAGGCTCCAGGCGCTTCAATGCAATGGTCTTCGACGGGGTCAGATCCCTTTTCCCGAAAAGGGATCTGACCCCAATCGCGGCGAAGCGGCAACCCTGCGGATCGTCATGGCCGCGGTGCCTGTTGGGGTCAGAGCCCTTTTGCATGCAAAAGGGATCCGACCCCCGGCACCCGGCGTACCATGTGGGGCATGAGTACCCTGCCCCACACGCCGGGCTACAGCCGGCGCAGCCACGAAATCGCTCCCTTCCATGTGATGTCCCTGCTGGCCCGCGCGCAGGCGCTGGAACAGGCCGGTCACGATGTGATCCATCTGGAGATCGGCGAACCGGACTTCACCACCGCCGAACCGGTCGTGCGGGCTGGCCAGGCGGCGCTGGCCGCCGGCCACACCCGCTACACCGCCGCACGCGGCCTGCCGGCCCTGCGCCAGGCGATCAGCGGCTTCTATCGCAGCCACTACGGCCTGGATATCGACCCCGAACGCATCCTGGTCACGCCGGGCGGCTCCGGCGCGCTGCTGCTGGCCAGCAGCCTGCTTGTCGACCCGGGCCGCCACTGGCTGCTGGCCGATCCCGGCTATCCGTGCAACCGCCACTTCCTGCGGCTGGTGGAAGGCGGCGCGCAGCTGGTACCGGTGGGCCCCGAAACGGCCTACCAGCTGACCCCTTCGCTGGTGCAGCAGCACTGGAACGGCGACAGCGTCGGTGCGCTGGTGGCATCACCGGCCAATCCCACCGGCACCGTGCTGTCCGCCGATGAACTGGCGGCACTGTCGGCGTCGCTGCATGCGCGCGGCGGCCACCTGGTGGTCGACGAGATCTATCACGGCCTGACCTACGGCCTGGATGCCGCGAGCGTGCTGCAGGTGGATGACAGCGCGTTCGTGCTGAACAGCTTCTCCAAGTACTTCGGCATGACCGGCTGGCGACTGGGTTGGCTGGTGGCGCCGCCGGCGGCGGTACCCGACCTGGAGAAGCTGGCGCAGAACCTGTACATCAGCGCCTCGAGCATCGCCCAGCATGCGGCCCTTGCCTGTTTCAGCGAAGAGGCAATGGCGATCTTCGAGCAGCGCCGCCAGGCCTTCCAGCAGCGCCGCGACTTCCTGCTGCCTGCCCTGCGCGAACTGGGCTTCCGCATCGAAGTGGAGCCGCAGGGTGCGTTCTACCTGTACGCCGACGTCAGCGCGTTCACCGATGACGCGCAGGCGTTCTGTGCGCACTTCCTGGAGACCGAGCACGTGGCGTTCACCCCGGGCCTGGATTTCGGTTTCCATCGATCAAACCAGCACGTGCGCCTGGCCTATACGCAGGAAGTGCCGCGGTTGCAGGAGGCGGTGGAGCGGATCGCGCGCGGGTTGAAACATTTCCGGTAGCGCCGGGCCGTGCCCGGCGAGCGCGCAGCGCGGCAAGGGAGCCGCCGGGCATGGCCCGGCGCTACCGTTC
>NZ_JBHZOP010000202.1:0-1890 GCF_042787595.1 Stenotrophomonas sp. YIM B13575
CCGGCGCTGCCGACCTGTCCTGGTAGCGCCGGGCCATGCCCGGCGGATGCCTGACGGGCTTACAGCGCTTCCAGGCTGCACCACGGCAATCCAGGCAGGCCCTGCCCGGCCGCCGCCGCTGCTACCTGTACGTCGGCCGCGTCCACATCGATGCCCTGCCGCACATACCAGGCCGGGTCGTAATAGCTGTGCGCATAGCGATCGCCGCTGTCACACAGGATGCTGACGATGCTGCCCTTGCGACCCGCCTCGCGCATCCACTGCGCGGCCTGCAGCACGCCGATGAAATTGGTACCGGTGGAGCCACCGACGCGGCGCCCCAGCTGGCGGCTGACGTGGCGCATCGCGGCCAGGCTCAGGGCATCTGGCACCTTCACCATGGCGTCGACACTGGTCGGAATGAAGCTCGACTCCACCCGCGGCCGGCCGATGCCTTCCACCCGCGAGCCGCCGCTGCAGGTCATGCCGCGCCACTCATTGCCGCCGGCCAAGGCAGCCTGGTAGCCGTCGAAGAACACCGACACTTCCGGGTCCGCACACAGGATGCGGGTGTCGTGCCGGCGATAGCTGACGTA
Source organism: Stenotrophomonas sp. YIM B13575 (assembly GCF_042787595.1). Classification (NCBI taxonomy): domain Bacteria; kingdom Pseudomonadati; phylum Pseudomonadota; class Gammaproteobacteria; order Lysobacterales; family Lysobacteraceae; genus Stenotrophomonas; species Stenotrophomonas sp. YIM B13575. The sequence continues at coordinate 576 of NZ_JBHZOP010000202.1, forward strand.
GCGGCCGAGCGTTGCGGCCGTACCGCCGGTGCCGGGGCTGCACACGATCCAGTCCGGAATCGGGCTGGGCTCCTCGGCCATCTGCTTGAAGATGGATTCGGCGATGTTGTTGTTGGCGCGCCAGTCGGTGGCGCGCTCGGCATAGGTGAACTGGTCCATGAAGTGGCCGCCGGTTTCGCGGGCCAGCTTTTCCGAATCGCAGTTGAGGTCGCAGGCGCGCTCGACCAGGTGGCAGCGGCCACCGTGGAACTCGATCGCCGCGATCTTCTCCGGCGACGTCGTGGCCGGCATCACCGCGATGAACGGCAGGCCGAGCAGTCGCGCGAAGTAGGCCTCGGACACGGCGGTGGAGCCGCTGGACGCTTCGATCACCGGCCGCCCTTCGCGCAGCCAGCCGTTGGCCAGCGCATACAGGAACAGCGAGCGCGCCAGCCGATGCTTGAGGCTGCCGGTGGGATGGCTCGATTCATCCTTCAGGTACACCTCGATGCCCTCGAACCCGGGCAAGGCCAGCGGGATCAAGTGGGTATCGGCGGAACGGTTGAAATCGGCTTCGATCTTGCGGATGGCGGCGGCCACCCATTCACGCTGCGACATGGCGGGCAATGGTCATCAGGACGGAACGGTGCGATCCGGCCATTGTACGTCGCGGTGCCGTCAGCTGCCGCCCCGTAGAATGGCACCCATCCGGCCGGCAACGGCCCTGTCTGAAGGACCTCCCCCATGACCATTCCCGCCCTGCGCGATGTCCCCGGCGTCGCCGCCCAGGCCCCGGCCGAAACCACCGGTTTCGTCTTCAACCACACCATGCTGCGGGTCAAGGACGCCACCGCCTCGCTGGACTTCTACACCCGCGTGCTGGGCTACCAGCTGATCGACAAGCGCGACTTCGCCGAAGCCCAGTTCAGCCTGTACTTCCTGGCCTACGTCCCGGCTGGCACTACCGTGCCGGAAGATGACGACAGCCGCCGCCTGTGGATGGCCGGTCTGCCGGGCGTGCTGGAACTGACCCACAACCACGGCACCGAGACCCAGGACGGACCGGTCTACCACGACGGCAACAGCGACCCGCGCGGGTTCGGCCACATCTGCGTATCGGTGCCGGACATCGAGGCCGCCTGCCAGCGCTTCGAGTACCTGGGCGTGACCTTCCAGAAGCGCCTGACCGACGGCCGCATGAAGAACCTCGCCTTCATCAAGGACCCGGACGGCTACTGGGTCGAGATCATCTCCAACGCCTGACTCAGAAAGGCGCACAATTCCGGTAGCGCCGGGCCATGCCCGGCGGCCTTGAGCAGGCCGCGCTGCGCGCTCG
>NZ_JBHZOP010000203.1:0-16593 GCF_042787595.1 Stenotrophomonas sp. YIM B13575
CCATGCCCGGCGGCTCCTTGTGGCACCGCTCCGCTCGCCGGGCATGGCCCGGCGCTACCAGAGCACTCTCCGAAGCCATGAACCCCAGCTTTTGCCCCCGCTTTCGGGCGGTCCGGCCGCGCCCGCAGGAAACTGTCAGGGAGGTTGAGAGGGGGCTGCGCAGGACCGTTGGCGCCATGGATGGCGCCATCGAGCCCCCAAGGACGGGTTTACGGCGTGTCCTGCTCAGTCCCCTCTCAACCTCCCAACCGATAGCAACGACGCGCCAACACGACCCCCGATGAACCGTCCCCAGAGGACGACCCACCCCCCGGTCGGGTACGATGCTCGCCCCCCGTTCGGGCGCTGTATGCAATGAGCAAGAACAACGAAAAGGCCGCCCCGCAGGGCGATGTGACCCAGATCCAGGCCGAGGATGCCGTGCGCACCCTGCTGCGCTGGGCCGGTGAGGACCCCACCCGCGAAGGCCTGCTGGATACCCCGCGCCGCGTGGCTGAAGCCTATGGCGACTGGTTCAGCGGCTATCGCGACGACCCGCGCGCCTACATGGAACGCACCTTCGAGGAAGTGGCCGGCTACGACGAACTGATCGTCCTGCGCGACATCGAATACGAAAGCCACTGCGAGCACCACATGGCGCCGATCATCGGCCGCGTGCACGTCGGCTACCTGCCGGCCGGCAAGGTGGTGGGCATCAGCAAGCTGGCACGCGTGGTCGAAGCCTACGCCCGCCGCTTCCAGGTGCAGGAAAAGATGACCGCGCAGATCGCCCAGTGCATTCAGGATGTGCTGCAGCCGGTCGGTGTCGGCGTCGTCGTCGAAGGCGCCCATGAGTGCATGACCACCCGCGGCATCCACAAGCGTGGCGTCAGCATGGTCACCTCGAAGATGCTGGGCAGCTTCCGCGAGGATGCCCGCACCCGCGCCGAGTTCCTGCGCTTCATCGAAGTGGGCGGCAAGCGCTGAGCGCCGTCGCCTCCCGGTGGCGGCCCCGCGCGGCCGCCGCTTTCGCCGTGCCTGCGCCGCGCCTGCGCGCGCGCGCTGGCCGCCGCGCCCTTCGGACCGATCTCGCTGCATGAAGCACCGCGAACGCATCACCCGTTATCGCCACCTGCGCGAACAGCCGCAATGGAAGCTGCTCGCCGCCGACCACGCACCGGAAATCATCGGCCTGCTGCAGGGCCTGCTGATGGACGGCGATCGCACGTTGCCTGCATCGGTCCTCAACGAGCGCCTGCAGCGCGCGCTGGACCAGCTCAACGGTGACGAGCTGTCGCGCGAGCTGCCGCGGACCGCGCAGGCCTACGTTGCCCATTGGTTGGCGCAGGGCTGGCTGGAACGCCGGCTGCCCGAAGGCGCCGACCAGGAGCAGTACGAGCTCTCGACCCAGGCGCTGCAGGCGATCCGCTTCGCCGACAGCATGGAGCAGGCCCGCGTGGCCGCCACCGAGAGCCGTCTGGCACTGGTGATCGAACAGCTGTCGCAGCTCGCTGCGCAGACCGAGGCCGATCCCGACGCACGCCTGTCCGCACTGCGCGACGAGCGCGACCGCATCGATGCCGAGATCGCCCGTGTCGGCGCCGGCCGTGTGACGGCCCTGGACGGCAAGCGTGCGCTGGAACGTACGCGGCAGATCATCGGCCTGGCCGACGAACTGACCGAAGACTTCCGCCGCGTGCGCGACGACTTCGAACAGCTCAATCGTGATTTCCGCGAACGCATCATCGATGACGAGGGCGAGCGCGGCGACGTGCTGTCCAAGCTCTTCGAGGGCGTGGACGTGATCGGCGAGAGCGACGCGGGTCGTAGCTTCCAGGCGTTCTGGCGCCTGCTCAACGACGCCGAACAGAGCGCCCAGCTTGATGCCGCGCTGGAGACCCTGCTGGCCCGCGGCTTCGCCCGTCGGCTGGACCGCAACGAGCGCAACTTCCTGCGTGGCTTCACCAGCACCATGCTCGAGCGTGGTGGCCAGGTGCACGACGTGCTGCAGAACTTCGCGCGCAGCCTGCGCGGTTTCGTGCAGAGCCGTGGTTACCTGGAGCAGCGCCGCCTCAACCAGCTGTTGAAGCAGGCGCAGTCCGAAGCACTGGCGTTGCGCGATGACTTCCCGGCGCAGCGCGCCATCGGCCGCGACCTGCAGCTGACCACCAGCCGCCTGCGCTCGTGGTCGCAGTGGAAGCTGCACGACCCGCGCAGCGCCCAGGTCGATGGCAACGTCGAATACAACGATGCGGCCAGCATCAGCCTGGAAAGCGTGGGCGACCTGGTGGCGTCGTCGGAAATCGATTTCCGCACCCTGCGCCGCGACCTGCACGACCTGCTTGATGCGCAGCCGAAACTCAGCATCGCCCAGGCCCTGTCGCAGCGCGAAGCGCCGCAGGGGCTGGGCAGTGTCATCGGTTACCTCTCGCTGGGCACGCGCTTTGGCAGCGTGATCGCCGGCGAGCAGGAGCTTGCCGAATGGCGTGGTGGCGACGGACAGATCCGTCGCGCCCGCATCCCGCTGGTTTGGTTTACCCAGGAGAGACGCCATGAGCTGGCATGAAGACCCCATCGACGCACCGCATGCCGACCTGGCCGAAGACGCTTACCAGGCCGAGCCGGTGGCGACCGTGGCCCAGCCGCGGCGCGGCAACGACGTCTACTACATGGGCGATACCGGCCGCCTGCCGCTGGATGCGCGCCGCGCGCTGTGCCAGCTGCTGATCGGCCCCAGCATCGACCAGCTGCGCCACGCCAAGCTGTGGCCGGCACTGATCCGCAGCGAAGCCGGCATCCGTTCGGCGCTGTCGGACCTGTTCCTGGAACTGGTGCTCGACCGCGACAGTGGCGTGGCGTTCACCCGCCAGGCCGACACCGAGGACGTCGATGCGCCGGTACTGCTGCGCACCTCGCCGTTGACCTTCATTGATTCGGTGCTGTTGCTGTACCTGCGCCAGCAGCTGGGCGAAGCCGATGCACGCGGCAACCGCGCCGTGGTCGCCGATGCCGAGATGGCCGAAGCGCTGGCCATCTACGAGAAGAACCTGTCCACCGACCGCGCCGGCTTCAACCGCCGCGTCGCCTCGGCGGTGCAGAAGATGAAGGACAACCACATCCTGACCCGCCTCGGCGGCCAGGAAGACCGCCACGAAGTCTCGCCGGCGTTGAAGCTGCTGTTCTCCGCCGAAGACGTATCCCAGCTGTCGGCGGTTTACCGCCAGCTGCGCGAAACCCCGGCCGCTGAAGCCTGAGAGACCCGAGCACCGCATGGCCATTTCCAAGCACACTCCCGCCCTGTTCAACGACGGCCTGCCGGACCCGCGCCTGCAGCAGTTCCGCATGCGCCGCCTGCAGGTGCACAACTGGGGCACCTTCAACGGCCTGACCGAAGTGCCGATCGCCGAGCGCGGCTTCCTGTTCGTCGGCCGCTCCGGTTCGGGCAAGTCGACCCTGCTCGATGCCATGTCCGCACTGCTGACGCCACCGGCCATCGTCGACTTCAACGCCGCAGCGCGTGAAGCCGAACGCAGCGGCCGCGACCGCAACCTGGTGTCCTACGTGCGCGGCGCATGGGCCGACCAGCAGGACAGTGGCACCGGCGAAATCGCCACCCAGTACCTGCGCAAGGGCGCCACCTGGACCGCGCTGGTGCTGGAGTACCGCGCCGGTGATGGCCGCGTGGTCAGCCTGGTACGCCTGCTCTGGATCGCCGGCAGCAGCACCTCCGCCGGTGACGTGCGCAAGCACTACATGATCGCCGAGCGTCCGTTCGACATCGCCAAGGATCTGGGCGGCTTCGACCTGGATCTGCGCAAGCTCAAGCAGAAGCTGGCCGACGTCCATCACTTCGATACGTTCTCCGGCTACGCCGAACGCTTCCGCCACCTGCTCGGCATCGACAACGAGATGGCGCTGCGCCTGCTGCACAAGACGCAGTCGGCGAAGAATCTGGGTGACCTGAACGTCTTCCTGCGCGACTTCATGCTCGACACGCCGAAGACCTTCGACGCCGCCGAACGACTGGTCAGCGATTTCGCCGAACTCGATGGCGCGCACCAGGCCGTGGTCACCGCGCGGCGCCAGGTCGAAACCCTGCAGCCGGCGCGCGAACATTACGGCGACCTGCAGGCGATGAGCCGCCGTCGCGGCGACGACGAAGCGCTCAAGCTCGGTATCGACAGCTTCCGCGAAAGCCGCCGTCAGTTGCTGATCGAAGCGCGCCTGCGCGAGATGGACACGCGTGATCGCGGCCTGCTGGGTGAAGAGGCGCAGCGTCGTGCGGCGCTGGACAACCACACCGAACGCCTGGCCGAGCTGGAACTGCAGCGCCGCCAGCAGGGTGGTGAGCGCATCGAGGAGCTGGAACGCGAGCAGGGCCGCGCCGAAGCCGAACGTGATCGCCGCCTGGCCAAGCAGGCACAGGCGCGTGACGCCGCACAGAAGCTGCAGGCCGCGCTGCCCGAGGATGCACATGGCTTCGCCGAGCTGCTTGAGCAGGCGCAGTCCGAACTGGAAGACCGTCAGCGCGCGTCGAGCGCTCTGGACGATGCCATCAGCGAACGGCTGGGCGGCAAGCGCGACGACGAGCGCCGCTTCTCCGAAGTGCGTGGCGAACTGGAGGCGATGCAGCGCACGCCCTCCAGTATTCCGGCACCGATGCAGAAGCTGCGTGCGCGCCTGGCCGAAGAAACCGGCATTTCCGAAGCGGCACTGCCGTTCGTCGGCGAACTGATCCAGGTCCGCTCGGAAGAACAGAGCTGGCAGGGCGCGATCGAGCGCGTGCTCGGCGGCTTCGCGCAGTCGCTGCTGGTCGATGACAAGCATTACAACGAGGTGGCCGAGTGGGTGAACCGTACCCACCTGGGCATGCGTTTCACCTACTACCGCGTGCGTCGCAACGACGAGGCGTTCGCCCGCGAACCGTCCGCCAAGTCGCTGCTGCACAAGCTGGAACTGCGCGATCACGTGTTCGAAAGTTGGCTGCGCCGCGAGCTGGGCAAGCGTTTCGACTACGAATGCGTGGACGCCAAGCAGCTGCGCAACGTCGACCGCGGCATCACCCGCGAAGGCCAGGTCAAGCATCCGGGCGACCGCTTCGAGAAGGATGACCGCAGTGTGGTGAACGATCGCCGCCGCTGGCTGCTGGGCTTCAGCAACCGCGACAAGCTCGCTGTTTTCGAGAAGGAGGCGCAGGAACTGGCCGCCCGTATCGCCAGCTGCGATACCGACATCGCGCGCCTGCGCAGCCAGCGTGACCGCGACAACGAACGTCGCCTGGCCTGCCACCAGCTGGTCGGCATCAGTTGGAACGAAATCGACGTCGCCGCGCCGCAACAGCGCCTGGCCGACATCGAGGCCAGCCTGCACGCCCTGCGCGAAGGCAATGCCGACCTGGCCAGGATCGCCCAGCAGATCGACGCCACCCGCGCCGATATCGAGCAGGCCCGCCGCACTTACGAAGACACCCGCGTCGAGCGCGGCCAGCTGGTGCGCGAACGCGACCGCCTGGACCGGGCCCGCCAGCAGAGCCGTGCACTGGTATTGCCGGCACTGGCCGAAGACCAGGAAGCCGGCCTGGCCGAGCGCCTGCAGGAGCAGGGCCCGCTCAGCCTGGAAACGCTGGAGGCGCACATGCGCCAGGTCAGCAACGCGCTGAACGAACAGCTGTCGTCTTCGCAGCAGGACGTCAACCGCGTCGAGAACCTGCTGCTGGGCTGCTTCCGTCGCTTCATCCAGCAGTGGCCGGAAGAATCGGGCGACTTCACCGTGTCGGTGGCCTCGGCCGAGGATTTCCTCGCTCGCCTCGAGCGCCTTGAACGCGATGGCCTGCCGCAGCACGAAGAACGCTTCTTCGACCTGCTGCAGAACCAGAGCAAGAACAACCTGCTGGCGCTGCAGCGGCACAGTGCCGAGGCCCGCAAGTCGATCGGCCAGCGCCTGGACGAAGTCAACGCCAGCCTGGAGCAGGTGCCCTTCAACCGTGGCACCCTGCTGACCATCGAGCTGAACGACCGGCGCCTGCCGGAAGTGCAGGAGTTCCACCAACAGCTGCGCGAGGTGCTGTCGCAGCAGCAGACCGAGCAGCGCGACGTCGCCGAAACGCAGTTCACCGTCCTGCGCCAGCTGGTCAACCGGCTGGGCTCGCAGGAAGGCGAGGACAAGCGTTGGCGTGAGATTGTGCTGGACGTGCGCCTGCACGTGGAGTTCATCGGCGTGGAGCTGGACGTGGAAACGCGCCAGCAGGTCGAGATCTACCGCAGTGGCGCCGGCAAGTCCGGTGGCCAGCGGCAGAAGCTGGCCACCACCTGCCTGGCGGCGGCGTTGCGCTACCAGCTCGGCGGTGCCGACAGCCAGTTGCCCAGCTATGCCGCGGTCGTGCTCGACGAAGCCTTCGACAAGGCCGACAACGAGTTCACCGCGCTGGCGATGAACATCTTCGACAACTTCGGTTTCCAGATGGTGGTCGCCACCCCGCTGAAATCGGTGATGACGCTGGAGCCGTTCATCGGTGGCGCCTGCTTCGTCGAGATCAGCGGCCGCCACGATTCCGGCGTGCTGCTCATCGAGTACGACGAAGAAGGCAAGCGCCTGAAGCTGCCGGAGCGCAGCCGCCAGCAGGCCGACGAACCGGAAGAAGCCGAGGCCTGACCGTCTCGGCCTGTGGTAGCGCCGGGCCATGCCCGGCGGCGCTTGCGGCCGGAATCATCATGTGAACCTGTAGAGCCAAGCCATGCTCGGCTGCTCTCCGCGACCGGAAACCGCGTGCCCACCCAGGTTGGCACCTACCAGGTCGCGACGCTCATTCACGAACTACGGAACGTATCCCACGCCATCCGCGCGATCAGCACCACCACCAAGCCCACGAACAGCTTGCGGATGAACGGCGTGCCGCCCTTCAGCGCCAACCGCGTGCCCACCACCGAACCGATGATGTTGGCCGCTGCCATCGGCAGCGCGAACAGCCACAGGATGTTGCCGGTCGGCACGAAGAACGAGATCGCCGCCACGTTCGTCGCCAGGTTCACCACCTTCGAGGCTGCCGACGCACGCAGGAAGTCCAGCCCGAAGAAGCGCACGAACAGGAAGATCAGGAAGCTGCCGGTGCCGGGCCCGAAGAAGCCATCGTAGAAACCGATCGCCGCACCGATCGCCAGCGCGATCACCAGCTCGCGGCGGCCGATCTCCTGCGGCCGGTGCAGCGCGCCGAAGTCCTTCTTCCACAGCGTGTAGGCCAGCATCGCCACCAGCAGCACCAGCACCAGTGGCCGCACGGCGTCCTTGGGCAGCAGGCTGACCGCCGTAGCGCCAAGGAAAGAGAACACGAAGGCCGTACCGGCGGCGAACAGCACCGGCTTCCACGGGAAGCGCACGTTGCGCGCATAGCGCCATGCCGCCGCGCCGGTGCCGAACATCGAGCTGAACTTGTTGGTGCCGAACAGCATCGCCGGCGTCTGCTGCGGCAGCACCGTGAACAGGCCCGGCAACTGCACCAGTCCGCCGCCACCCACGGCCGCATCGACCAAGCCGGCAACGAAGGCGATCATCACCAGCCACCACAACTCAGGAGGAATCAGTTCCAGCACGGCGCTCGATCGAAGTGAGGGCGCGACAGCATACGCCTGTCACATTGCCCCCGCCCACGCGACAATACCCGCATGAGCCGAACCGCCCCCGATCCCTGTCCCTGTGGCCTGGCCGCCGACTACGCCGCCTGCTGCGGTCGCTTCCATGCCGGCGACGCCGCGCCCGATGCCGAGCGTCTGATGCGCTCGCGTTACAGCGCCTATGTGCGCCATCTGCCGGACTACCTGCGTGCCACCTGGCATCCGCATACCCGTCCCGCAGAACTCTCGCTCGATGATGCCCCCGGCCAGCGCACCCAGTGGCTGGGCCTGACCGTGCAGGATCACCAGGTGACCGGCACCGACAGCGCCGAGGTCCGCTTCACCGCCCGCTACCGTGTCGGCGGCGGCAGCGCAGTGAAAATGACCGAGCACAGCCGCTTCCTGCGGGTCGAGGGTCGCTGGTACTACCTCGACGCCGTCTGAGCGTGGCTGCCGCGCACGGCCAGCACGCGCTGGCCGCCATGCGCGCACACGCGGTTGCGGCCTTCCTCCTTGGCCGCATACAGCGCCTGGTCGGCCGCTTTGACCACCCCGGCAGGGCGCGGATCGACCCGGCTGTCGGCCAGGCCGATGCTGACGGTCACCTGCACCACCGCACCGCCACCGCCGCGCCCACGCTGCTGCTGGCCGAGCGTATCGTCACGGCTGCGGGTACTGCGGTCGCGCAGCTGCATCCGGCTCTGCTCGATGCCCTGCCGCAGCGCCTCCACCGCATCCACGCAGGCCGATGCCGGGCGATCGAGGAAAACCACCGCGAATTCCTCGCCGCCATATCGGAACGCGCGGCCGCCGTCGCCTACCCGCGACAACCGTGACGCCACCAGTTTCAGCACGTCATCGCCGGTGTCGTGGCCGTGGGTGTCGTTGAACTTCTTGAAATGATCGACGTCGATCATCGCAATGCTGTAGGTGCCGGTGGCGCGCTTGAGGGTTTCGTTGAATGCTCGGCGGCCGGGCAGGCCGGTCAGCTCGTCGCCGAAGGCCATGTGGAAGGACTCCTGCAGGGTCGCCGCCAACATCAGCAGCAGCGCCGCCACGCTCAGCGCCGGCAGCAGTACCGGCTGCAGGAAGATCCGCGGCAGCATCCACCACAGGCACAGCAGGGCCAGCAGCATGGCCGTATGCAGCGGCCGTGGCTGGCGCCATGCCTGCCATCCCAGCGCAGCGGTGGCCAGCAGGAACAACACGGCGGGCAGCTGCGCCAGCGCGTTCCAGTCGCTCGGTAGCCATGGGAAGTGCCGGTTCGACAGCAGGTCGTGCATGCCCTGCGGCTGCTGTGCCGCAAGCAGGATGAAGATCGCCACGGCAACACCGCTGATCGTGGCCCTCAGCAGCAGGTCCTGGCGGCGGCGCCCGCGCTCGGGCCACAGCGCATGGGCAGCGAACAACAACGGCAGCCAGGTCGAGATCGCGTGGAAGCGCAGTGGCGTCAGCGCCGTTACCCGGCCATCGCGCAGGTAGTGCCCCAGGTCCTGGTGCAGCACCGCAAAGGCCAGCGCCACCAGCAGCAACAGGCACAACGTGCGCACCTGGTTGTACAGCAGCGCAAGCCCTGCACCCAGGCAGGCCAGCAGCCAGGGCAGGATGCGCTGCCCGGCGCGGCCGACATCATCGTTTTCCAGGCTCGCCCACAGCACCAGCGCGACCAGCACGGCGGGCAGCACGAACAGGTAGTGCACAGGCTGTCGGAGCGGATGATGGGCCACACGGAATTCCAGCGCGGTCACGACGCGGCCGCAGCACTGCCGTTAGCGGCGCAACGGTGCCCTTCTTGAACGGTGCCCTTCCTGAATCCGCGAGCGCCGATGTGAACAGCATGGCACCGGGCCATGACATCGCGCTCACCGGCCGCGGCCGAAGCTGGTCGCATGGACAGCGTACCCGCCGCCGTCGCTGCCCCGCAGCATGACCTCGCCCGCCACTTCACCCACGTGCGGGGGCGCAGCGTGCAGCTGGCCGCACCGCTCAGCCCCGAAGACGCCCTGCTGCAGAGCATGGCCGATGCCAGCCCGGCCAAGTGGCACCTGGCCCACACCACCTGGTTCTTCGAACGCTTCGTGCTCGCCAGCCGGCCCGGCTACACACCCTGGGATACGGCCTGGGACTATCTGTTCAACAGTTACTACAAGAGTCTTGGCCCCGCCCACGCACGGCCACAGCGCGGTCTGCTGTCGCGACCCTCGCTGCAGCAGGTGCACGCCTACCGCCGGCACGTGGATGCGCAGGTGCTGGCACAACTGCGCGACGGCGATCTCGGTAGCGATGCCCTGCAGCACCTGCAGCTGGGGCTGCACCACGAACAGCAGCACCAGGAGCTGCTGCTCACCGACATCAAGCACGCCTTCTGGTGCAATCCGCTGCAGCCACCGTATCGCGATGATCTGCCCGTCGCCGTCAGCGCCGGCAGCGCGCAGGGCTGGGTCGAACAGGGCGAACGCATCGTCAGCATCGGTGCGTCCGCCTGGCCGCAGCGCGCGGCCTTCGCCTATGACAATGAATCGCCCGTGCATCGCGTGCTGCTTCCTGCGCATGCCATCGCCGAACGCCCCCTCAGCAACGCCGAGTACCGCGCCTTCATCGACGCGGGGGGTTACCGCGATGCACGCTGGTGGCTGAGCGAAGGCTGGGCGCTGCGCGAGGCCGAGCAGTGGCAGCATCCGCTGTACTGGGATGACGACCTGCTGCGCGAGTTCACCCTGGGTGGCTGGCGCGAGCTCGACCCGCACGCACCGGTCTGTCATCTCAGCTACTACGAAGCCGATGCCTGCGCACGCTGGGCCGGCGCCCGCCTGCCCACCGAATTCGAATGGGAAGCGGCCGCCGCCACGCAGCCGGTCGCAGGCCACTTCGCCGATGACGATCATCTGCACCCGATGGCAGGGCAGGGCGACGGACTGCGCCAGCTGTTCGGCGACGTGTGGGAATGGACCAGCAGCGCCTATGGCGCTTACCCCGGTTTCCGTCCCTTCGCCGGCAACCTCGGCGAATACAACGGCAAATTCATGTGTGGCCAGTGGGTACTGCGCGGTGGCAGCTGTGCCACCCCGCGTGGCCATGTACGCGCCAGCTACCGCAACTTCTTCATGCCACCCGCGCGGTGGCAGTTCTCAGGCCTGCGCCTGGCAAGGGATCTTTCATGAGTACCGTCCAGGATGCGCTGCAGGCGCTGACCGACCTGACCCCCGGCCGCCAGCAGATCCTTGCCGACGCCGTGGCGGGCCTGTCGCACGCCTCACGCCAGCTGCCGTCCAAGTACTTCTACGACGCGCGCGGCTCGCGCTTGTTCGAGCAGATCACCCACACCCGCGAGTACTACCCCACACGCACCGAGCTGGCCCTGCTGGATCGGGTGCTGCCGGAGATCGCGCAGGCGGTGGGGCCGCGCGTGCATGTGGTCGAACTGGGCAGCGGCAGCGGCCGCAAGACCGCCCGGCTGTTGGCCGCCCTGCAGGATGCGGTGGCCTATACGCCCATCGAGATCTCGCGCGCGGCGTTGCTGTCCAGCATCGACCACCTGGCCCCGGCGCTGCCGGACGTGGAAATGCTGCCGGTGTGTGCCGACTTCACCCGGCCGGTGCAGGTGCCCGCGCCGGACCGGCCTGCCGTGCGCCGGCTGCTGTTCTTCCCCGGTTCCACGCTGGGCAACTTCGCTGATGAGGACGCGATCGCGCTGCTGCGCGCGATGCGCCAGACCATGGGCAAGCAGGGCCTGGCCCTGGTCGGCATCGATCTGCACAAGGACCCGGCACTGATCGAGGCCGCCTACAACGATGCCGACGGTGTCACTGCCGCCTTCACCCTGAACCTGCTGGCGCGCCTCAACCGCGAGATCGGTAGTGATTTCGATCTCGACGGCTTCCGTCACCGGGCCCGTTACAGCACCGCGCGCCTGCGCATCGAAACCGACCTGGTCAGCCAGCGCGAGCAGGACGTCCATCTCGACGGCCGCACCTTCCACTTCAGCGCGGGCGAACCGATCCGCGTGGAGTACAGCCACAAGTACACCGACGCCAGCTTCGGTCATCTGCTGCAGCAGGCAGGGCTGGAGGTGGTGGCGCACTGGAACGCTGACCATCCTGCGTACGGCCTGCGCCTGCTGCGCCCCTTACCCTAGCCACAGGTAGTGCCGGCCGTTGGCCAGCAGCCGCGACCAACCTTGCCGCCCCTCCGCGTTACCATGGCTGCAGCACCGGCAACACGGAGGACGCCATGCCCATTCTGACCACGCTCGGCCTGGCCGCCGCGCTTGCCCTGCCAGCGGCCGCGCCGCCGACAGCCGCGGCAACCGCAGATCCCGCGTTCGCCCGCTGCATGGCGGGCCTGCAGGCTACGGCCGCCACCCAGGGCATTGCCGCTGACCGTTTCACGGCCATCACCGCCGGACTGCAGCCTGATCCCAGCGTGCTGCCGCTGCTCGACGCGCAGCCGGAGTTCACCACACCCATCTGGGACTACCTGGCCGCGCTGGTCGATCGCCAGCGCGTGGACGACGGTCGCGCCATGCTGCAGCAGCACCGCGATCTGCTTCAGCGCGTATCGACGCAGTACGGCGTCGATCCAGTCACCATCGTCGCCGTATGGGGTGTGGAGAGCGACTACGGCCGCGTGTTCGGCAAGCGCCCGCTGCTGCAGTCGCTGGCCACGCTGTCCTGTGCCGGCCGTCGGCAACCTTTCTTCCGCGGCGAACTGCTGGCGCTGGTCAAGCTCATCGACAAGGGGGACCTGCAGGCGCAGGGCCTGACCGGTTCCTGGGCCGGGGCCTTCGGCCACACCCAGTTCATGCCCAGCACCTACGCACGCATTGCCGTGGATGGTGATGGCGATGGCCGCCGCGATCTGGTCGGCAGCATTCCCGATGCATTGGCTTCCACCGCCAATTATCTGAAGCGTGCCGGCTGGCGGACCGGCGAACCCTGGGGCATGGAAGTGCGCGTCCCCGCCGGGTTCAACGCCAGCCAGGCCGGCCGCACCCAGCGCCGGGCACTGGCCGATTGGCGCGCACTGGGCGTGACCGGCCTGGACGGCAGCGCGCTGGCGCCGGCTGGCCTGCCCGCCGATGCCCGCGCCGCGCTGTTGCTGCCGGCCGGCAACAAGGGCCCGGCGCTGCTGGTGTTCCGCAACTACGACGCGATCTACAGCTACAACGCCGCCGAGAGCTATGCCCTGGCCATCGCCACCCTGGCCGACCGCCTGCGTGGCGGCAACGGCCTGGTCACCGCCTGGCCCACCGATGACCCCGGTCTTGGCCGCGACGAGCGCCGCCAGCTGCAGACCCTGCTGCTGGCGCGTGGCCATGACATCGGCGCCGCCGATGGCATGATCGGTACCGCCAGTCGTCGCGCCATCCAGGTCGAGCAGCGCCGTCTTGGTTGGGCCGACGCCGATGGTCGCGCCGGCCAGCGCATCCTGCGCGCGCTGCAGGGCGAACCGCAGGCGAGGGTCCCGGCCACACCCACCCGCTTCAGCCTTCCCACCAACTACAGTGCCGCGCAGTCGCCGGCCATCCGGAGTCGATCCAGCGTGCAACAGATAAAGGGTGTCAGCAGTGGCCAGTTCCAGGGACTCGACGCCTGGCTGGTGGAAACCCCGCAGGCCACCGCCGCCATCAGTGTGTTCGGCGGCCAACTGCTCTCGTTCGTGCCCAAGGGCCAGCCGGATGTGATGTGGCTTTCGCCCAGGCGTGCGGCACTGCCTGCGCCCATCCGCGGCGGCAGCCCGGTGTGCTGGCCGTACTTCGGCCGCCAGGGGCAGGGCGATGACGTGCCCGCCCATGGCTTCGTGCGCACCTTGCCCTGGGAACTGCAGCAGGCGCGCCGCCTCGACGATGGCAGCATCGAACTGACCCTGGCCCCACCTGCGTTGGACAACCTCGGTCTGCGTCTGACCATGACGGTGCGTGTCGGCCGTGAACTGCGCCAGCAGCTGCTCACCGAGAACACCGGCAAGGCCCCGGCCACCATCACCCAGGCGCTGCACAACTACTTCCGTGTCGGTGACGCCAGCAAGGTCGACGTCGACGGCGTCGATGGCCTGGACTACCTCGACAAGTTCGAGAACTACGCCCAGCCGCGTCGCCAGCAGGGTCCGTGGTCGCTACGCGATCCGCGTGACCCGGGCCGCAGCGACCGCATCTACACCCAGGCCGGCGGGCACTATGTGCTGCGCGACCCGGTGCTCAAGCGCCGCATCGACATCCGCACCGAAGGCAGCCGCTCGCTGGTGGCATGGAACCCTGGCGCCGACGCTGCCGCGAAGATGGCCGATGTCGGTGACGGTTGGCGCGACTACGTCTGCCTGGAAGCCGCCAACGCCGGGCCGGATGTGATCACCATCGCCCCCGGCGATCGCCACACGCTGGTGCAGACGCTGTCCAGCGCATCCCTGTAAACCGCGCAACACCCACACAGGAAGATCTTCAATGCAGGAAGCACAGTGGTACTACGCCCGCCACGGCAAGAGTGAAGGCCCAGTGGACCTGGCTGGCCTGCAGAGGCTGCAGCAGGACGGCGTCATCACCGGCCACACCCTGCTCTGGTGCGAGGGCATGGCTGGCTGGCAGCCGCTGCAGTCGCTGCAGTCGACTGCAGCGCCAGCGTCGGGTGCCGACGGCGTCGCCGACGGCCCGGCAGCACCGCCTGCCAGTGAGACCGCCGTCGCCGCAGCGTCCAGCCATGACCCATACCGCGCACCGACCGCAGCGGCAACGCCCGATGTCATTCCACTGGGCGCCGGACTGACCGGCCAGTTGGGTCTGTATGCAGCCATTGTCGGCGGCAACTTCCCGATCTATCGCAAGCGTTGGCGCCTGGACCAAGGCACCGCGAACGCGGCGGGCACCTGGCACTGGCCGGGGTTCCTGTTTGGCGTGATCTGGATGATGTACCGGAAGATGTACCGCATGGCCGCCATCTGGGTCGGCGTGCTGGTGGCATCCAGCGCGATCGAGGCCTTCATCGAAGTGCCGGATGCCCTGTCGCTGGTGATCAACCTGGGCCTGAGCGTTACCGTGGGTGTCTTTGCCAACAGCTGGTACCTGCAGCATTGCCAGCGGGAGATCGCACGCGCCCAGTCGCTCAGTACGGACAACGAGGCTGCGGTGCGCAGCACGCTGGCAGCACGTGGCGATACCAGCGTGATTGGTGCTGTGATCGCCATCGCCGTGTCCGTCACCCTGGGCATCGTCGGGGCCGTGTTGGCCGGCTGATTCCTTCAGCTGGCCTGCCGCGGCCGCAGCACCCACAGGCAGAGCGTCCCGGCGACCAGGCCCCAGAACGCAGAACCGATACCGGCCAGTGTCATCCCCGAGGCGGTCACCAGGAAGGTGACCAGCGCGGCCTCGCGGTCGCGCTCCACCGCCAATGCACTGGCCAGGCTGTTGCCGATGGTGCCGAACAGGGCGATACCGGCCACGCAGGCCACCAGTTCCTTGGGGAAGGCAGCGAACAGGGCCGCTACGGTGGCCCCGAACAGGCCGATGACGATATAGAAGGCGCCGGCCGCCATCGCCGCCGTGTAGCGCCGTGCCGGATCCTCGTGGGCATCACGGCCCATGCAGATCGCCGCAGTGATGGCCGCCAGGTTCAGTGCATAGGCGCCGAAGGGTGCCAGCAGCGTGTTGACCACGCCGATCCAGCCGATCACCGGCGACACCGGCGCGTCGTAGCCGGAGGCGCGCATCACCGCCACACCGGGGATGTTCTGCGAGGCCATGGTGACCACGAACAGGGGCAGGGCGATACCGACCATCGCCGTCCACGACAGCGAAGGAGTGACCCATTGCGGTACGGCCAGCTGCAGGTGCACCTGTTGTGCATGCAGCAGACCCTGGCTGGCGGCGATGGCGATGCCGACCAGCAGGGTGGCGATCACCGCATAACGAGGGAACAGGCGGCGGCCCAGCAGCCAGGTAGCGAACATGGCCAACGCCAGTAAGCGCTGGGTGTTCATTGCCACGAATACCTCCAGGCCGAAGCGCAGCAGCACACCGGCCAGCATGCCCGCGGCCAAGGCCATGGGCACGCGCTTCATCAACCGGGCGAACACCCCGGAGAAGCCAACGAGCATGCCCAGCACCGCCGCCAGCAGGAACGCACCGGTAGCTTCAGACAGAGACGCGCCACCGGCACCGACGACCAGCATCGCCGCACCCGGCGTCGACCATGCGGTGACCACCGGGACGCGGTAGCGCAGTGACAGGCCGATGCAGGTCACGCCCATGCCCAGCCCAAGGGCCCACATCCATGAGGCGATGTGCGCCTGGTCGGCACCCACGGCCTGCGCCGCCTGGAACACGATCACCGCCGAACTGGCGAAGCCGACCAGCACGGTGATGAAGCCGGCGACGATCGCCGGCATCGAAAGATCCCGCCACCATCCCTGTCGTACCGTCGTGTCCATCGTCTTCCTTCCTGTAGGCATCCGACTATAGATAGCGCCTGCGGCGTTGACCGCGCAACGCGCGGGCAACGCCGCAGTGATCGTTGCACGCCCGTTGTGCATGCAGCAGCCGATGCGTTGTCATGCTCCTGAAAAAAATGTGTTGACGAATTCTGCAGGATCTCTAGAATTCGCTCCCTTGCTGCAGCACGGCGACTTCTTCGGAAGCCACCAACGCGAACAGCGACGCCACCACCGCCGGACGAGATGATCGAACGAAGGTGTTGACGGACTCGAAAAGTCCGGCATAATAGGCGGCTCGCAACGACGAAAGGCCTTCGGGTCCAACGACGAAGCAGCATCGGCAACAACGTCCACTTCGGTGAGACGGCCTTGAAAAAAGGTGTTGACGAAGCGGAAAAGCCGGCTATAATGGGCGGCTCGCTACGAAGGAAACTTCGCAGCACACGGGAACGGCGCTGAGGCCACTTCCCAAGATCTTTGAAAGTATGCGCAGGTATCTTGTGAAGGCGCCTGCAGGAAGGATGATTGTCCATCTTGCAGACGTTTGATCAAGCAACTATTAATTGTTTTAAAGCAAGCGATACGT
>NZ_JBHZOP010000204.1:0-7315 GCF_042787595.1 Stenotrophomonas sp. YIM B13575
GTGGGTCCGGTTGAGGGGGTGTGAGCGGCATGGATGCCGCGACCAAGCCCCCACGGATGGGTTTACGGCGTCCCCCTCAACCGGACCCACCCCGCCAACCCACAGGAAACCAGCTTTTGCTGTTGCTTCGGCTGTTGCTTCGGCCGTTGCCGTTGCCTCTGCGGGTGCAGGGCACAGCCCTGCTCAGTAACCCCCTCGTGCACAATGAGGCCGACCCCGCCTGGACGCCGTCTCGATGTCGAGCAAGCCGTATTCAGAAGCCTGCGAACGTAACCGCGAACCGATCGCCGCTGCGCTCGACCCGTGGATGGGCGACCGCCACCGGGTGCTGGAGATCGGCAGCGGCACCGGCCAGCATGCGGCCTTCTTCGCCGAGCGCTGGCCCTGGCTGCGCTGGCAGCCCAGCGACCATCCGGACCATCTGCCTGGCATCGAGGCCTGGCGCGCGGAGGCGGCGCTGTTGAACCTGCTGCCGCCGGTGGCGCTGCAGGTCGAGCTGCCGCCAGCGACCGGCCTGAGCCTGCCGGAAGGCAGCACGTTCGATGCTGCATTCACTGCCAACACCCTGCACATCATGAGCTGGGAACACGTGCAGGCCCTGTTTGCCGCACTTCCACCCCTGCTGCGCCATGGCGCGCTGCTGGCGGTGTATGGCCCCTTCAATTACGGCGGCCGTTACAGCAGCGACAGCAACGCGCAATTCGATGGCTGGCTGAAAGCGCGTGATCCGCGTAGCGGCATCCGCGATGCCGAAGCCGTGCAGGCGCTGGCGGCGGACAACGGATTCACCCGGTTGGGTGATCTGTCCATGCCGGCCAACAACCGAGTGTTGCTGTGGCGCCTGGGGTGATCAGGCGTCGGGGGCCATGCTGGAAAGACGGGTCGCCGCAGCACGCAGTCCCTTGAAAACAGGTTCGGACACGGTCGAAGGGAAGCCGCTTGGAAGCTGGCGTGTGACGTGTTCGATGGCGGGTTCCACGGAAGCGATCAACGCTTCGATCCATGGCTCTGCGCCATCGGCTACGCCACAGGCGCGTGCGGTTTCATTCCAGTGCCGGCGTCGCACAAGGTGCAGTTTTCGATGGCGGTTCTTGCCCTCTACCGCCATGGCAAGCTGCGCGTTGTGCGGATCGAGTTGATTGGGCCCCCGGCCGAGGATGGGATATACCGACAGCACGTCGTAGACAGGGGTCAGACGGAAACGCCCACCCGCGTCGATGTGGACGCTGAAGTTCTTTGCGTGGCCGTCGGTCGCGGCAAGCATCCAGAACAGGATCTGCGTCTTGAAGAAGGTTGCTCGATCCTCAGGCTGCTCGGATTGCCGAAGCAGATCCATGATGGCCACGATGCCGGGGCCGCCATCGGATTCGTACTTCCGGGCAGCGGGGAGGCCAAAGACCTGACACATATCTTCCTGCGGCAAGCGAAGCCACCACGTGCGATCCGCAGCCAGTCGCCGGTCGAAACGTTCGACGATCAGTGCACCTTGATCTTCAAAACGCCCCATCTGCGTATCCGCGACGGGAATACCAAAGGCCGCCAGCAAGTGCATGCACAGCCACTCGTTCTCCACGGACTGGTGCATGTCCGCACGCATGTTGCCGACGATACCCAACGGCAGCTTGAAGATGTGCGTGGACGGCGTACTTCCGGTAGGAATGCACCATTGACCATCGTGCAGCAGCAGGCCGGTCTTTTCCTGCGCTCCAGCGATGGAAATGCGGAACGCATCGTCGCTGGAAGATGTGCCAGGCAATGCACTTGTTGTGACCTGGCGCAGGACTTCAGCGACGCCTGAGTCATTCAATGGTTCGAACGTTATCCGCTGGATGGCATCCGGTGTGCGCGAATGTGGCAACAGCTGCACCGCGCCCACACAGTCCCGGCCAATGGCTTCAAGCAGATCGAACGTATCGCTGCTGCGCGTGGCGAACCGGTCGCGGATCCGGTTGCGGATGGTGACGTTATCGGGGAGAAGATTGTCGAAGTAGTCGTTGACGACCTGACCCTGATGGCTTTCACCGTCGGGCAGCAGGGGGAGCGAAAGGGACAGTGGTCGCGACTGCGTCGAACCAATCCATTGGCTGAGGTAGGAAAGGCGGGATGCCCGGTTCCGCGCATCATCCCAGAGCGCCACCTCGACACCATTCATCCAGACCCGCAACGTACCCATGGCTTACCACTCCGAAGTCGACGCGTTTTCCCGGGGACTTCGCTGCTGCAGGCTGATTTCCAGGCCCAACACGGCCCAGACTCGCATCAATCGCTCGAAGCTGGCAGACGCTGGATCGCGTTCCAATGCGCCGACTGCCTGGCGGGAGATGCCCAGTCGCTCGGCAAGCTGTGCTTGACTCAGCCCGGCCTGGCGTCTGAACGCGCGCATCAGCGGCGCAAGTTGCTGCGGTGTTCTCACCGTATGCGGCGGCCTGTCCATACCGGCAGTCCTCGGGAAAGATGACCGTACGCCATCACGTACGCAAAGGATAGGTTGCTTTACGACACGCAACCTATCTCTTTCCTGCGCCACAGGCAACCTATTGATTTCCTTCTCAAAAGGCAATCAATAGGTTTCTTTTTGTAGTGTGCTACTACGCCACCTGCACGATATGCAGCGCCTTCGGGTTGCGCCACTGCGCCAGCAGCACCGCTTCGCGGGCCTTGGCCTTTTCGAAGTGTGCTTCCTTGACGTGACCGAAGCCGCGGATGTGCTCGGGCACGCTGGCGATCTCCACTGCCAGTGCCAGGCGATCGTCATCCAGGCCATCCAGCAGCACCTGCACGGTCGCCTCGTAATCGCCGATCAGCTTGCGCTCCATGCGGCGCTCTTCCGTGCGGCCGAACACGTCGAAGCGGCCGCCACGCAGGAACTTCAGCTTGGCCAGCAGGCCGAACGCCTTGAACATCCACGGGCCATATTCCTTCTTCAGCAACCGGCCCTGTTCGTCCTTCTTCGCGAACAGCGGCGGTGCCAGATGGAAGCGCAGCTGGTAATCGCCCTCGAACTGCTGCTGCAGGCGGCGCTGGAAATCGCCGCTGGTGTACAGGCGCGCCACTTCGTATTCGTCCTTGTACGCCATCAGCTTGAACAGGTAGCGGGCCACGGTCTCGGTCAACGCGGTGGAGCCGCCGATGCGCTCGGCTTCGGTCGCGCGCACGCGCTCGACCAGCGTGCGGTAGCGGTTGGCGTAGGCGGCATCCTGGTAGTCGGTCAGGAAGGCCGAGCGGCGCTCGATCATCTCGTCCAGCGAGCGCGACAGGCGCGCGTCGTCCAACGGCAGGAAAGCGACATCGCCACCATGCGTCGGCAGCCCACGCAGCTCGCGCTCGTCACCGGTGTTGCGCGGTGCGGCGGTAGCGCCCCACTCGTTGCCTTCCCATTCGCCCGGCGGCAGTGCATGCAGCGGGCCTGGGGTATTTTCGGTGTCGGTATGGCGGTTGCGCACCACGCCTGCCGCCTGCTGCACGGCCTGCGGATCGACCGCGGCCAGGCGGCCCCAGGCAAAGGCCTGCTGGTTCATCGCCACCGCGGCGCCATTGAGCTCGATGGCACGCATCAGCGACTCGAACGACAGCGGCACCAGGCCCTGCTGCCAGGCGTAGCCGAGGATGAACAGGTTGGCGGCGATCGCATCGCCGAGCAATGCGGTGGCCAGCTGGGTCGCATCCAGCAGCAGCGGCTCTTCGCCACCCAGGGCCACGCGCACGCCGGCGATGATGTCGGCGGCGGGAAACTGCATGTCCGGGCGCGTGGTGAACGTGCCCGGCATCGCTTCATAGGTGTTGAGCACCACCTGCGAACGACCCGCGCGTACCTTCGACAGTGCCCAGTAATCGTTGACCACCACCATGTCGCAGCCCAGCACCAGGTCGGCTTCACCGGCGGCGATGCGCACCGCATGGATGTCGTCCGGGTGACGGGCGATGCGGATGTGCGTGGTTACCGCGCCACCCTTCTGCGCCAGCCCGGTCTGATCAAGCACCGACGCACCCTTGCCTTCAAGATGACCGGCCATGCCCAGCAGGGCGCCGATGGTCACCACGCCGGTGCCGCCAACGCCGGTGATCAGGATGTTCCAGGGCTGCTCCAGGGTGCCGCGCACCACCGGTGCCGGCAGGTTGTCCAGCAGCGTGGAGGCATCGCGCTTGCTGCCCTTGCGCGGCTGGCCACCGTGCACGGTGACGAAGCTCGGGCAGAAGCCGTTGACGCAGGAATAGTCCTTGTTGCAGTTGGACTGGTCGATGTCGCGCTTGCGCCCGAACTCGGTTTCCTTCGGC
Organism: Stenotrophomonas sp. YIM B13575; assembly: GCF_042787595.1. Lineage (NCBI taxonomy): Bacteria > Pseudomonadati > Pseudomonadota > Gammaproteobacteria > Lysobacterales > Lysobacteraceae > Stenotrophomonas > Stenotrophomonas sp. YIM B13575. The sequence continues at coordinate 4,276 of NZ_JBHZOP010000204.1, forward strand.
AGCACCGACACGCAGAAGCTCTTCTTGCCGCAGTCGCCACAGCCTTCGCAGACCAGCGAATTGATCATCACCCGCTTCTGCGGATCTTCCAGCTTGCCGCGCTTGCGGCGACGGCGCTTCTCGGTGGCGCAGGTCTGTTCGTAGATCAGGATCGAAACACCCTTCACTTCGCGCAGGCGCTTCTGCACCGCGTCCAGCTCGCTGCGGTCATGGAACTCCACGTCGCTGGGGAAATGCTCGCGCTGGCGCGTCCACTTGGCGATGTTGTCCGACAGCACCATGATGGTGTGGATGCCCTCGGCACGCATCTGCCTTGCGATGTCCGGCACGCTGAGCGGGCCGTCCACCGGCTGTCCGCCGGTCATCGCCACCGCGTCGTTGTAGAGGATCTTGTAGGTGATGTTGACGCCGGCGGCGATCGCCTGGCGGATCGCCAGCGAACCGCTGTGGAAATAGGTGCCGTCGCCCAGGTTCTGGAACACGTGCTGGGTATCGGTGAAGGCGGCCTGCCCGGCCCACGTCACGCCTTCGCCACCCATGTGGGTGAAGGTGTCGGTGCTGCGGTCCATCCAGGTCACCATGTAATGGCAACCGATGCCGGCCAGCGCGCGCGAACCTTCCGGCACGGTGGTGGAGGTGTTGTGCGGGCAGCCGGAGCAGTAGTGCGGCACGCGCGGGAAACTGGCGCGCGGCAACGCAAGCTCGGCTTCCTTTTCCTGCATCCACTGCAGGCGCTGCTCGATGGAGTCGTTGTTGAAGAACTTCTGGATGCGGCGACCGATCACGCCGGCGATGGTGGCCGGGGTCAGTTCGCCGGTGGACGGCAGGATCCACTCGCCGGCTTCGTCGTACTTGCCGACGATGGACGGGCGCTGGCCCCAGCTGGCCGGCCAGTTGAAGAACTGCTCCTTCATCTGGCGCTCGATGAAGGCACGCTTCTCCTCCACCACGATGATGTCCTCCAGGCCCTGCGCGAAGCGTGCGATGCCTTCCGGCTCCAGCGGCCAGGTCATGCCGACCTTGTACACGCGGATGCCGATGTCGGCGCAGGCCTGCTCGTCCAGGCCCAAGTACTCCAGCGCCTGCAGCACGTCCAGGTAGCTCTTGCCGGTGGTGACGATGCCCAGCCGCGCTCGCGGCGCGTCCATCACCACCTTGTCGATGCCGTTGGCACGGGCGAAGGCCTGCGCGGCTTTCACCGCGTAGCGGTGCAGGCGCATCTCCTGGTCCAGCGGCGGATCGGGCCAGCGGATGTTGAGGCCGCCGGCGGGCATGTCGAAGTCCTCCGGCAGCACGATGCGCCGGGCCAGCGGATCGACCTCGACCGAAGCCGACGATTCCACCGTCTCGGCGATCGTCTTGAAACCGACCCAGCGCCCGGTGTAACGGCTCATCGCCCAACCAAGCAGGCCCATGTCGAGGATGTCCTGCACGCCGGCCGGGTTCAGCACCGGCATCATCGCGCTGACGAATTCGTCTTCGCTGCCATGCGGCAACGTCGAGCTGCGGCAGGCGTGGTCATCGGCGGCCAGTGCCAGCACGCCGCCATGGCGCGAGGTGCCGGCGGCGTTGGCGTGCTTGAACACGTCGCCACAGCGGTCCACGCCCGGGCCCTTGCCGTACCACATGCCGAACACGCCCTGCACGTTGGCGCCGGGGAACAGGTTGGTCTGCTGGGTGCCCCACACCATGGTCGCGCCCAGATCCTCGTTGAGGCCCGGGGTGAACTTCACCTTGGCCGCTTCCAGGTGCTTGCGCGCACGCCACAGCTCCAGGTCGAAGCCGCCCAGCGGGCTGCCGCGATAGCCGCTGATGAAGCCGGCGCTGTCGATGCCGGTGGCTTCGTCGCGCAGGCGCTGCATCAGCGGCAGCCGCACCAGCGCCTGCACGCCACTCAGGTAGATCCGTCCTTCGTTGCGGGTGTACTTGTGGTCGAGCGTGTAATCACGGTCGAGCAGGTCGGCGGAGGCGGGTGAGGTGAGTTGCGCGGTACTGGTCATGGCTGGCCTGGTCAGGATCGGCTGGCACCGGCCGCGCAGGTACACGCGGCGGGAAAGGCGCGAATTGTAACAGTGGGGGGCAAAGGCCCCGGCACTCGCGCCAGGGCCGTGCTGGGGTTAGGATCGGGGAGAGAGAGGGAGGGTTGGTGTTTCAACCTTGGGGGAATCTGGATGTCAGTTGCAGGACAGTTCCTGGCCGGCGTGTTGCTGGTCTCGGGAGCGGCCACTGCGTGGGCCGCGCCGGCATTGCCGGCACCGCAGGAGTTCTATTTCGACAGCGACGCCGCCGCCGCGCCGATCACGGTGGTGCAGGGTGAAGGCGAAGACCTGGTGGCACAGCTGCTGAAGCACCGCGAGCGTGGCCGCAAGGGGCTGGAAGCCACGGCGCAGCTGGCGTCGGTCGCCATTGCGCAGGGGCGCGCGGAACTGGGCGACAAGCTCTATCGCGAGGCACTGGCCGAAGCGCCGGTGCAGAGCGCGCTGGGCCGCAGCGTACGCTGGAACTATGGCTGGGACCTGTTGCGGCAGGGCCAGGCGCTGGCCGCGCTGGAACAGTGGCAGGCCGCTGCCAGCACCCTGCGCAGCAATCCCGGCTGGGTGCCGCCGAGCTATGCATTGGCGCTGTGGCGGGCGGGCCAGCAGCAGGAGGCGGTGAAGTGGTATGCCGCTGCCGTACGCACCGAGCCGGCGCAATGGCGCGACAGCAGTCGTTACGCGCAGCTGTTGCCGGGCTGGCGCGATGACGAACGCGCGACGTTGGCCGAAGTACAGCAGGCCTGGGCCGCCGCGCCTCCCGCCTGGCCCTGAGGGTGGGGGTTCGGCCGGGTTGCACCCGGCACCCGCAGAGGCCAGAGCCACAGCAACAGCGGGTTTGCTGAGGGATGGCGGGGCACTGTGGGTTTGCGGGGACGCCGTAAACCCGTCCTTGAAGTGACCCCCGGGAGTTGGACGCCAGATCCAACCCCGAGGGATACATGAACAGGTACGAAGCTCGATTCAAACTGCAGGTCGCCAAAGAAGCCTGCAAGACCTCCACGTCG